>SXPC01000137.1 GCA_005778225.1 Planctomyces sp.
AGACGCGATTCAACCAGGGAGTCTGTGGCCGTGGTCAAATCGCCTTTGAGAAGGATGCCGGTGCACGTGACGCGATTGATCAGCTGTTGAGGGTGTATCCTCGAGTTGATTTTTCGCCGATACTGGGAGGTGGATTGGGAGCAATTGTGTCTGACAGAAGTGATGTTAGTGAAGCCGAGACGAAGGTTGCCTTAACTCGCATTCACTGCATCTAGGGTTGCCCGAAAGTGAATTGCTAAATCCATCGCGAAAGCTGTTACGCCTTATTTTTTCTCGACTTCACTACGACTGATTGTAATAACAAATTCGTCTTGGCTCGCATAACGTTGGTTTTCTTTTGTCATGCCGCCGCTCCACGACATGCCAAGCATCTGCGGAATGCCCAATCTCAAAGTAGCTGTCGACGATACCGAGTTCATTTCGACGATAGGCTCTTTACCACCTGCGACAAACGTGAGGTCAACCATCTCTTCTTCCGCTCTCGCAGTGATCCTCGTCGTGAAAGTCTCTTTTTCTCCGCGAGAAATCCTGCCCTTTAGTGTGAGAATTTTAAACCCGTCTCGGATTCTCACATGAAACTTTCGATCGAGTTTGATGACCGTTTCCAGTCTCGCGACCGTCTTGGCTTTAACCCATTCGATTTCCTCATCGCCATAGGCAGATTTCTGCAAACGCTCCAGAATCAACACATATTCTTCCGCCCGCGCTGTCGAGATCGCTAACGGGAAGAGCATCAGGAATAGCAGCCGGCAGAGTCTCATTTTTTCATTTCAGTTTCTGATCTGTCCGCAATATTCACGTCACTCACTCGAACAACGTTGACGGTAATGTTTTGGGAGACTTTGTGGAGCGGTTTATTAAAATCTGAATTTGTTGTGCGCATTCCTCCAATGTCGACCGGCTTTGCGATTTGGACACCGATGGTCGAGTTTAAGGACGTGAGTTCGATGACAGGTTCCAAACCTTTCGATGTATGGAGAAGGACTTGGGATTCCTTCTCGGCTCGTAATCCGATATCGAGCATGTATTTACTATCTTCTTTCTGAGTCAATTTTCCTTTCATTGTATGGATGTAAAAGCCATTGCGAATCTTCACGTGAAATGGCTGATTCAACTGCGCGTTTGTCTCCATGCTGACGATTCTTGCTCTCGACATCATCCAGACTCCGTTCACCAAAGACTTCCTTCATGTGGATTTCCATCACCACGAGAAATTCCTCAGCCAAAAGGGGACCAGAAGGAATTAATACCAGAGTCATCAGAAAAATAATCAGTTGTTTCATCGGTTCTTCTCGCAGTCATCGAACGAAATCCAGACCATCATTCCTGAATGGCGTCGGGTGTTTTGATCACAACTTCAACGCGTGCTCTTGCGATAAACATCGAACTGTTGTGAACGCGACCACGCTTACCGAGCCAACGTGAAGGACCTCGCGTATATCCCAGCAAAACTGGCGAGTCGAGTTTCAATCGAGAGTCAACCGTTGTCGTCTCGCGCATTTGCTGCTCACCTTCTCTTTCTACCACGCGGACTTCCTCACAGTTCAAGGAATACTCGGCAGCAGCAAGCGACTTCAACTGCCCTTTGAGCGTCAGGGTCATATCACCATTTATGAGCTTCACGCGAAATGGTTCGTCAGTGCTTGCGAGGATTTCGGAGCACTCCAGTTCGATCGGCTTGCTGTTGAGAGTCTGGCCTTCAACAACCGTCTGTAGCTTTACCAGAATTTCTTCGGCACTGGCAGTTGCTACTGACATGAGGTGTGCTACTAAGAGTACGATCCAGAAGCATTTCATCGTCATACCACTTTTACGCCGAATGCTTTATCCAGGAATTTATGACCAGCGGTCGGATGTTCGCTCAGAAAGTGTGGAAACGTCAACGTCAATCTGCCAGACTGTCAGTGGACATACAGTTGCAAGTCAGTTGCTTCTTGAAGGAATTCGAATGAATGTGTTCTGGAATGCCTGCGTGGTTCTGGGAATTGCGGTGATAGGTTCACGGGCTGGCATCGCGCAGAATGTCGAACTGCCCAAGGATGGGTATGTGACGGCGGAATGGACGGAAACGCTGCCTGAAGGTGCGTTTCCGATTTGTGTTGTGCCGACAGATTTTTCGAAGCCGCCTCGACTACTGATTCAGGATCTGGAGTATGTGACGACGAAGAGCCGTCACGGCTCGCCGGCATGGTCGAAGGATGGAAGCAAAATCGCGTTTGACTGTCAGCCTGCCGATGGGGACCTCAATAAAGGTCGCATCATCACCTGCAATGTGGACGGGACGGACGTCAGGGATGTTGGGCTTGGCCTCATGCCCAACTGGTCGCCGGCGGGAACGCGTCTGGCATTTTCGACCTATGAAGCCCCGGGATATGTCTGCACGATCAATGCTGATGGTACTGACCGTCAGGTGAGTCCCGGGGCTGAAAATGGCTGGGGGACGCAGTGGTCTCCTGATGGACTTTCGATCGCTTACTATTTGTGGCAGGACGGATGTCAGCTGATGGTCTATGACCTCGTCAAGAAAGAGACTCGCAGCATTATTCCCGCTGAGGACAATCCTTATCGCCAGATCTACTGGAATTTTGCCTGGTCTCCTGACAGCCAGAAGATCGCGATCTGCGGTGTCCGCAAAAGTGACGGGCTCAAAGAAACTGCTCTCGTGAATGTCACGCCGGGAAATTACGAGCGGCAGGTTCTCACGTCGTTTTATCGCGATTCTTATTACCTCGATTATCACCCGGATGGCAATCAGCTTGTGTATGGTGAAGCAGGCTGCATCATGTCGTTTGACCTCACCAAGCAGGACGCCACACCACAACTGCTGCAAGGCCAGTCACCAGACTTCGGCTACAGCAACCCGGCGGTTTCCCCGAACGGAAAGTGGATCGCGGTGGGGCTGCGCTAATTCTCGCTGATACGGGTTTATTATGCTTCAACGAACACTTTTTCTGATCGTTGTGCTGACTTGCTGCCGTGATTTGCATGCTCAGTCGGTCAATCTTTCGCAGAAAGTCGTTGCGCCGCCTGACAACATCATTACCGCTGACTGGCTAAAATCCCGGCCACACAACTCAAAAGTGATGGCGATTGTTCCTGCTGATTTCAGCTCTCCTCCAAGACTGCTGCTCACAGATTCCGTTTATCTCAACGAGTATTGCCAGCATGGATCACCGAGCTGGTCGCGAGATGGTTCGGTCATCGTTCTAGAAGTAGCGAAGGACCTCCCGTTTCGTGAGAAAATGCAGACTGCCAATGTCGTGATCGTGAGACCTGACGGAAGTCACGCGAAAGATCTTGGGAGAGGTGTTGTTCCCGACGTTTCTCCTGATGGCGATCAGATTGCCTACATGAAAATGGACGCACCGCCTCGAACCGTTCAATTAATGACGACTGAAGGGCAAGATCGCAGACCACTTCCACACGAAGCGCATACTCAAGGCTGTCAGTGGTCGCCGGATGGAAAATCAATTGTCGCGTTGGGAGAGTTTGGTTCGCTGCGGCGATACGACATTGGCAATCAGGCCTCTTCAATGCTCGTACCTGAAGGTAGATTTGGGCACCTTTGGGAATTTGCCTGGACTCCCGATGGAACGAAACTTGTTTTCCTGCAGAATCGCTCGGTTCCCACGGTCGTTGGCGAGTTCGATCTGACGCTGAGTATAGTCGACTTATCGACAAGTCCGCACAGGACGATCGATTTCCCGGAAACTTATCTGTCCGAACCGTTTATGACAGTTCCCCCTGATGGAAAGAGAATCGTGTATGCTCAGGATGGTGTATTGATGGAAGTAGAGATTTCGAAACCGAACTCAACTCCCCGTCCGGTCAAAGGTCAGTACACTGACTTCTCCTACGGAAACGCTGCTTATTCACACGATGGCAAATGGCTAGCCGTTGCAATCAATTAACGGAGTCGATCATGTCTCGTAGCTTCATTCTCGCAACTCTGGCATTCTTCATGACAGCGGTGTCTGCATCTGCACAGGTCATGATAGAGATTCAAGAGAATGTCGGCGTCTTCATTCTTGGAGGAGAAGCAGCCGCGCCGGATAAAGCTGCCATCCCGCAGATCTCCGCGCCGGTGGACAACATTGTCACTGCGGACTGGCTTTATTCTCGCCCTCAACAAACCAAAATCGTCTGCATCGTCCCCTCCGACTTCTCCGCGCCGCCTCGTCTTCTGCTCACCGATCCGAAATATATCAACGATCTTTGCGTTCACGGCTCGCCCAGCTGGTCGCCCGATGGCAGACGCATTGCCTTCAATGTGCAACGCTCTTCGGAGCAGCTGACGGACGCAAGAATGATCACTGTCAATTTCGATGGCAGTGATGTGAAGGACCTGGGGCTGGGCTTGATGCCCAATTACTCGGCCGATGGCAAGCAGATCACGTTTTGCGGCTACGAGGCGGTCGGACGAGTTGGTATCAGGCAGGCCGATGGGAGTCAGCGCCAAGGGATTCCCAATGCAGATGATGGCTGGGGTTCGCAGTGGTCGCCCGACGGACGCTGGATCGCTTTTCATCGCTACACCTCGCCCCCCCAGATTACTCTGTACGAAGTCGCGACTGGCCAGTCCCGTGATCTCATTCCCAACGCGAAGAACCCTTACCTGCACATTTTCTGGAATATGGCTTGGTCGCCCGACTCCAGGAAGATTGCCTTCCTCGCCAATAGCACCAATGACTACTCGACCGAAAATTACGATTGCAAAGTCGGCGTCGTCAGCATTGATGCCGATGCTTTTCAGGTCGACCAGTTTTCCCAAACACAATTGGTTCATCCACACATCGACTTTTCACGCGATGGTAAGCAACTCCTTTACCCGCAGGACGGCTGCCTGTTGGTCGTCGATGTCGAGCATCCAGACGCAGAACCCCAGCCTCTTCCCAAGCAGTTCACCGACTTCGGCTACGGCAGTGCTTCCTACTCCCCCGATGGCAAATGGATCGCCGTGCAGTTGTATTGATCCAGCGTATCTTTAAGGTGACTTCGCGAGGACTTCCTGAAACGACGGCGTGATCTTTTCGTAAAACCCGTCGTCTCCTTTGACGACCATATAGACCGGGACGTTATTCTTGATCGCCCAGTCGTATCCTGCATCGGGTCCCATCGCCATCAGGACCGTATCGAGCCCGTCAGCCATCGCGCAGGAAGTCTCCAGCACTGTCACCGAGGAAAGCCGATGGGCGATTGGCTTGCCTGTCGACAGGTCAATGGTGTGTGAGTAACGAATGCCATTCTCTTCAAAGTAATTGCGATAATCGCCAGCTGTGGAAATCGAAATGTCTTTCAACCGAATCGTCCGTGACGCCTCGGACTCATCATCGGCGCTCGGTTTTTCGATCGCGATCGTCCACGCTTTTCCCGGTGCCTTCTCGCCCGAGACCTTGATCTCGCCGCCGATGTCGACCAGATAGTTGGTGAGCCCGCGTGCTTCCAGCATCTTGCCAATCAGGTCGCCTGCGTATCCTGCGGCGATCGAGTTATAGTCAATGCGCAGGCCAGGAATCGTCTTGCGAATCGCAGGGGGATCAAGACGAACCTCCAGGCGTTTGTATCCCACCAGTGCGCGAGCTTGCGCGATCTCCTCATCGCTGGGGACTTTCCGAGGACGCTTGTCAGGTCCGAAGCTCCAGAGATCGACCAGCGGGCCGACGGTGATATCAAACGCCCCGTCGCACTTCTCAGACAGTTCCTGCGACATCTGCGTCAACTCGGCGACCTCCTTGGTCACGGAGAACCATTCGGTCGACGTCGACTTGTTGAACTGGCTGACTTCGGAATTCGGGTCGTAGGTTGAGAACTTTGTATTGAAGTCACGCAGGAACTTGAGGATGTCGGAGTCGAGGTTTTCGATCGGATAGAGGTGATCAGGAACGACGGCTTTCACATCGTAGGTAGAACCCATCGCGAGGCCGTTGGCGAAGAACATGCGAGATTGGGTCTCTGGCACATCGGGAGTCGGTACGGCTTTGGTGAGCACCCAATACCGGACAGCTGTCATGCCAACCGTCAGCACGGCCAGCCCAAAAAAGATTCGCATCGCTGTTGACGGCCCCTGATTGGAAAATTTCTTCGACTCCACGTTTCAGATTCCTTCGTCGTGAAACACGCTGACAACACGCCTAGAGTCGATCTTAGCCGAGATCTGTCGTCATCAGAACACAGAGCACCCATTTCTCCGCCAGCGAGAATATTATCCTTGGGCAGGGTGCAATCGACGCGAACTTTTATATGCGAGCGTATTTAAAGAGAGAAAATTCACTGACTCAGCCAGTGCGAAAAGTTTTTCCCCCAATAGCCTGAATGCTCCCAGGAAGAAATATATCTCAATTTGAAGGCAAAATAGACAATTTGACCTCGGCGTAATATATCAGATACATCTTGAAATATGAGGGCATTATGATATGTTTGATTGTGCACATCTGCATATTTCCTTTCTTTTGAGCTCTTACTATACGGAGAATGTGTATGAAACTTGCCAGTCCACGCGGTTTTACGCTTATTGAGCTGTTGGTCGTGATCGCAATCATCGCCACGCTGGTCGCCATCCTGCTGCCTGCTGTTCAACAGGCACGCGAAGCTGCTCGACGTAGCAGCTGCAAGAACAACCTGAAGCAACTCGGGATTGCGCTTCACAATTACCATGACACTTACAACACATTTCCATCCGGTCGTCTCGGGCCAGGACACCAGAACGGCAGTCGATGGAGCGTGAATGTTCACATTCTTCCTTACATCGAACAACCTGCTCTTTACGATCAGTTCATGTCTCAAGCTGCTTTGATGACCAGCGATCTGAGCCCTTGGAATGAGTGGTCAATCGGCGGTATTGTCCCAACTGCTGCCGATATTCCCGCGTTTATGTGTCCGTCGGATCCTTACACCAAGTCAAACCTTGGTGGTCAGGCAGGCTCTAACTATTGCTACAATGCCGGCGATAACCCACACCGTCTGGATGACAGGGATGCCCGCGGCTTGTTCTGTAACCAAAGCAAATTTGGTATCCGCGATGTTCTCGACGGGACAAGTAATACCTTTTTGGTTGGCGAAATGCATCGTCCTGAAGGGGCAGGAGTCCTCGGAGATGGTTACAAACCGGGGTCTGACTGGGATGCGGGTATGAATAATCCGTCACTCTGTCTGGCTCTGTACGACAAGAGCACACAAGCCTACACAACAACCTGGCCTAACGCTGGGGGACTGATGGGAGGCGATCAGAAACGGGGTTATCGTTGGGCGGACGGAGGTTCAATTTTTGCTTACTTTACGACCAATATTCCTATCAACGGCCCATCATGTATGCGTCAAAACAACGACAGCGGCGATGGAACTTTCGCAGCGGCCAGCCGTCACAAAGGTGGAGCTCAATTCACAATGGCTGATGGAGCTGTCCGATTCGTCTCGGAAAACATCAACACTGGCGACCTGACGTTGACTCCTGTCATGGGTGGCAAGTCACCGTACGGCGTTTACGGGGCGCTCGGCACTCGCTCCGGTTCAGAAACGGTCAGTGAATTCTAAAACTGACTGCTGATCTGTATCCAAGCAAAACGGTCCGCGGAAGTTCACTTTCGCGGGCCGTTTCTATTTTCTGACGTCACTGAATGCAGGCTCGATCAATCCGGCCAGATGCCCGTGTAAACTTCCGTTGCAGGGCCAGTCATGAAGACGTGGTCGGTGGAGATGTCCCATTCGAGTTCCAGGTCGCCGCCCGGCAGGTGGATCAGCAGATTGTGGGCGGTCTTGCCGGTCAAAACTCCCGCGACGCAGACCGCGCAGGCTCCGGTTCCGCAGGCTTGTGTTTCGCCGCTGCCGCGTTCCCAGACACGCATGTTCACTTCTTTGCGAGTCAGGACCTGGATGAATTCTGCGTTGACGCGTCGCGGGAAGGCAGCGTGTCGCTCGACTTTCGGGCCAATTCCTAAGACCCACTCATCGGTCAATTCATCGACATAAGTGATGCAGTGGGGATTGCCCATCGAGACGCAGGTGACGCGAATCGACTGGCCGTCGACATTGAGGCCCACATTGACCGGCGGATCGCCCGGCAGGGTCGTGGGAATGTCTTTGGATGCCAGAATTGGGCGTCCCATATCGACGCGGACGAGTTCGACCAGACCGTTTTTGATGGTCAGATCAAGGGTCAGAATGCCTGCCCCGGTTTCGATTTTCAGACGGTCTTTCTGGGCGATTCCGTGATCGTAGACGTATTTCGCCACACAGCGAATGCCGTTTCCGCACATTTCTGATTCGGATCCATCGGCATTAAACATCCGCATGCGGGCGTCCGCGACTTCGGAAGGTTCGATCAGGATCAGTCCATCCGAGCCGATGCCTTTGTGACGGTTACTGACTGCGATCGCGAGCTTGGGGAGGTCGCCGGTCAGTTTTTCTTCGAAGGCGTTGACGTAAACATAGTCGTTGCCCAGACCGTGCATCTTGGTGAATTTCATGCCGACACCTTGAGACTTTAGAGAAAATGTCAAGTTAAAGAGGATTTATGGGAATGTCGTTACGAAAGGCGCATCTAAGGTCATGACATGGCTTTGAACTGAAATTCTGAGCTTCAAATGACTGCAAAATCACTTTAAGATGCCCAAAGCCACCATTTTTGTTGTTTTCCACAGGATCGGCAGGCTACCCGAGGTCGCCATTTTTCCGTTCTGTCATTTTAAGTGATGTGCCGGTTTTGTTTGACACACCTTTCCAAGCTGTTCGAGAGACTTTTATGTTACCCCTGCAGTGCGCTTTCTCCGCCAGGTTCGTCAGCCTGATCTTCTTTCTGATCATAGCGTTCGGCGCATCAATTGGAAATCTGCAGGCCTCGGCGTGGCTCCAGGAGGAGACGACGCCAATCGCCACGACTGAAGAGTCTAATAAGGACAAAAAGCCGAAGATCGGGTTCGAGCGATTGCTCATCCCGGTGCAGGATCTGGGATCGGCATTGACCACGCTGCCCGGTGCGGGGCTGATCTCGTATGAGGAATTTGTCGAGTTCCTGGCTCAGAAGCAAAAGGCCCTGGTCAAACCGCCGGTTCCTTCAGTTGTGCAGCAGGCCAGTCACGTTGCCACCGTCGGCGAAAAATTGGTGATGATTCAATCCACGCTCAAGATCCGTGCGCTCGAAGAAAAGTGGAGTCTGGCGACGATTTCGCTCGGCACTGCTGCGCTTGGCGAATGGACCTCTGATAATAAAGATGCCTTCCTCTACGCCAGCGGCGATGGCAACTACATCTTCGCGATGCCAAAGCCCGGCGAATACAGCCTGACACTGACGATGGAAGTTCCAGTCGATGCCACGCCCGAAGGGAATCAGGCTACGCTGACGATCCCTGCTGTTGCGCTGTCGACTTTGAAGGCAGAGCTGAAGCAAGCTAACGCGACGATCGAACTGCTTCGTCCCGGGCAGTCGCAGCCACTGGCCAAGCAAGTCGGCACGACCGAGAACCCCTCGGTTTCGATTTCCGCCAACCTTGGCGCGGTCTCCAGTCTGCTGCTGCGGTGGTATCCAACGACTCAGGAAAAGATGGCGGATGAACTGCTGCTGCATGCCCAGAAGTGGTTGAAGCTGCACGTTGAAGATCGTCAGCTACAAAGTGATGGGTACTTTGAGTTCGAAGTCCTCAAAGGCAAGGTCAAGCAGTTGGAGATCCTGCTGCCTAAGGGGGATCGCGTTCTTGATCTGTCTTCTTCGGGCAAGATCAGCGACTGGACCGTGGAAGATGGCGAAGATGCACAGAAGCTGATCGTCAAACTGTATGAAGAGGTCTCCGGGAAGGTGACTCTGGATATTCACACGGAACGGGACTTCGCGATTCCCGAAGATGGCAGTCCAGCTGAACTGTCGATTGCCTCTGGTCCTGAAGTGACGCCGATCAGTGTGATGAAGTCTGCACAGGCGGCGCGGGAAGTGGGGCAGTTGATTTTGAGCACGTCGACTGACCTGGAAATCAACGTCCAGCAGGAGCAGGGGCTATCGCGAATCGTCCCTACAGAAGTCAATCAGCGGGTCGCTTTTTCCAACGGCCTGGCGTATCGCTTTTATGCCAGCACGTTCCAACTGACAGCGACTGTGCGACCGATCACGCCGAAGGTGACCAGTCAGCAGATGACGGTTGCTTTGCTGACATCCGATCAGATCTTCCTCGAATCGATCCTCAACATGACCATCGAACGAGCCGGGATTTTTACTGTCACGGTCCAGGTGCCCGTTGGAGCTGAGCAGATCGAAGTCAATGGTCCGAACGTCTCGCAGCATCGCGTTCAGGCGGAAACAAACACCGTTCAGATTGATCTCAAGCAAAAGACTCAGGGAACCTTCGCGATCCATCTTTCGTGTGTCGTGCCTGTGAGTAAGGAAACGCCGACGACGGAACTGCCGCTGTTCCTCGTCGATGGCACTGAACGCAGTACGGGGATGATTGATGTGGTCGCGACGACTGATCTGGAAGTCATTACTGATCCCCAGGCCGTTGTCTCGGCTCGGACTCGTCAGACGCCAATGGGTTTTCCGGGGGAATATCAGTCGGGCGAATTCCGCAAGCTGCTTAGCCGGGTGCAGCCCGTTTCGAGCTGGCAGTATCAACAACAGCCGGTGACGATTCCACTGGCGCTCAAGGTGCGTCCTGCTCGGCTGTCAGCTGGTTTGGCTCATCATGTTCAAATCCGCGAAGAGCTGATCGATCTCTCGACGACTGTCTCTTACTATGTCGAGTTTGCTCAGCTGGATACGTTCCGCTTCAAGGTGCCAGCATCATATGCTCAGAAGGTGCAGATCGAACTTGTCGAGCCAAAAGAGACAGCCATCAAGCAGAAGACGTCGAGCGAGCCCGATGCTGACAACTGGGTGACCTGGACCGTCGTGCTGCAACGACCTGTGATGGGGAACGTCACGCTGGTCGCGAAGGCTTTTCTGCCCCTAAATGATGGGGCCGCGAATGCCAATGACCAGAACGCCGCAGTGGCCGCTGCTGCGCCAGCCGGTGCAGATATGAATGGGCAGCTCAATCTCCTGCTGCCTCGTCCTCTGGGGCTCGAAGAAGCAGCCGGTCAGACAGCGACGCCGCTGACCCAGATTCAGGGGGAAGTCTCGCTGGAGAAAACACGTTCTCTCTCCGTGACCGCCAAGTCTTCTGCTCCCAATCTGGAAGCGATCGATGTGCGTGAACTGACTCGGCTGCCCAAGTCTGGGATTGCTGCGTATCGGTATGTCGAGACAGTCGATTCTGAACCGATCAGCCTGGAGCTGTCTGTCTCGAAGAGTGAGATTCAGGAAGTCATCAAGACGGTCATCCCTCGTGCACTGGTCGAGATCGTGACGAATCAGGAGCCGGTTGCGATGCTGCGATTCCGGGCTCAGATTCTTACCAGCGAACGTCAGCGTCTTGTGCTTGCGATGCCGAAGAACTCAGTCTCACTGGGCGTCTGGATTGATGGCAAGCAGGCGGCTCTTGAGAAGAGCCAGATTCCTGCAACGGATCTGCATGAATATTACTATGTCTCGGTCGCGAGACAGAAAGCTGCGGATGAGCCGTTCTCACTGGCGATGATTTGTCGCTGGCCATTGAGCGCTGCTCCTTACAATGCCTGGGGTGGCGGCTTCCGCTTTCCTCTGCCACTTCTTGGACAGGAATCGGATCTCAACCTCGCTGTGCAACAGCTACGAGTTGCGATCTGGACGCCTCGTGATCACGTCCTGATCGGCACGCCGAAGGGTTTTCGTCCGACGGTCGAGAAACCTGTGATCGCGGGTCTAACCGCTCCTCTCCTCAAGACGGATGATCGCGTTGATCCATTCAACAGCTGGATTGGCAATAGTGCGACTGGGATCGTCGAGTTTCCTGTCGAAGGGCGCGTTCATGACTGGAGCAAGCTTGGCTCTGCGAATGAAATTACCGCGGCATGGTGGTCGGTGATTCCGTTCACTGCCGTCATCAGTGGGGCGATCGTTGTTATTGCTGTGCTGTTATTGAAAGCCCCCTGGGCTTACCGGCTGACACTGTTGCTGCTGGTGGCGTTTGGGATGTCGCTATTAGCACTCAATGATCCGAACAAGGTTTACCACCTGCTGCAGCTGAGTCGCTATGGACTTCTGACGCTAGCGGGGATCTGGATCGTCGGGCTGGTCGGTTTGGTGAGCAAGCTCCCCTCGAAGCCTTCACCGACGCCCCGCAGCGAACCACCGAAATCGAACCCGACGACTCCTTCTGACGTGACTCCGCCGACGGACCAGGCAGGTGATCCGCCGCCTTCGAATCTGCCGTAACTGTTGGTGTTCTTGGCGTTCTGATTTTCCTTTGATATCTCGGCTGGCGGATCCTTCCATGTGGTTTGACTTTTTTCAATCTATTGCGAGTCTCGCAGAGTTCCCTCATCCGACCTCGAAGACTCGGCCACCTTCTCCCCGGGGGAGAAGGGACATCGCTGTGATGATGGTTATCCTTGCCATAGCGACGCTGATGCCGGCGACGCTGTTGGCTCAGGATGACTCTTCGCGTGAGCCTGCTGTTGATGTTGTCTATGTTCCGGAAGCGGAACTGCCGGCGATGATTCAGCAGGATAAGCCGGGCGTTCTTTTGTCGATTGAGAAGTTTCTCGAGATCTGGAATCAGGCGAATGGACAGACTCAGGCCGATCCTGCACTCAACCCGCTCAGTGTGACGCATATCAACTACCGTGTTCGTCTGGTCGGCAAGCAGTTGCTGGTCACGGCGGAGTGTCGCGTGCAAGGCAAGAAGTCCGGTTGGGGGCAGTTGCAGTTGAATGTGCCCGGCTGGAATCTGGAGTCAGCGAAGATCAAAGAGGCGCCTGCGCTGATGGTCCGATTGCCGCAGGAACTGGCGGGAGCCGCTGTTCAACTGGTCGATGCTTCGAAGATCGTGCTCGCGTCCAATCCACATACCTATGCTGTCCTTGCGGAAGTTACTGGTGAAACGGTCCTGACACTGGAACTTTCCAAGCCGCTGGAACTGATGAGTGATCGGCTTTCGGCTCGTTGTGACTGGATCACGGCTCCTTCGTCCAAACTGACTGTCGAGATTCCTGAGGGGATGGTTGTTTCGGTTCCTAAGCAGGATCAGTTCCCCGCTTTGAGTTACCCGGTGAAGGGCGACGGTGAAGCTGCGTCCCAAAAAGAGTTCTCGCTGATGCTGGGAACGCGCCCTGTTCTCACGCTTGAGTATCAACGTCAGTCTGACGCTCGTCAGCAGTCATCAATCACACTGGCCACCTCATCCATCGGCATTCACCTGACTCCTGCGGGAGCCAGCTGGATCTCGAATTCGCGTCTCAACTTTCCTGGGCAGGAGAAGTCCGAGGTCTCGGTGCGACTCCCGGAAAACCTGGACGTTGTCAGTGTTGATTCGACGGCGATGGCAGGTTGGAGCGTCTCGGAAGAACGAGTCCTGTCGGTGCAGTTCCGTCAGCCCAAAGTCGACGCCTGCGAGTTCCAGATCCGCGGCATTCTGCAGACGGCGTTCGACGCGGACAAGAACCAACAGGGTTTGACGCTGGCTGGCTTCGCGTTCGATGACGTTCTCTCCCACACCGGCGTTGTTCGTTTCAAGACGCCGGAAAACGCCCGGCTCGTCTTCGTCGAAACAACCGGCATGCGTTCCGAAGCCTCCGATGCCAATCAACCGATCGCTGCCACGATGTCTGAAGTTCCTGGCTTCACGACCGATCTGGTCTTCTGGAACCAGGATTACAAACTCGATGCGACGTTGACGGTCAAGCCACGGGCTGTCTATGTCGCACAAACGACCGTTCTCGATCTGACCGAAGCCCGCGTCTCTTTGAAGTCGATCGCGGATGTCAAGACGTTGTTTGCTCCGCTATTCAATATCGACGTCAACGCGCCCGCGGACTGGCAGATTGAATCGATCACCATCAACGATCTTCCCGCGGAGTGGACAACTCAGCCTCTCGAAGCGGGTGGCAACGCATTGAAGATCGAACTCCCTCAGCCGCTCGCGATCGGCCAGTCGGTCAAGCTGATCATCCAGGCGGAACCTGCTGCCCTCAGTTGGCCACCCGCTGCGGATGACGTCACGATCGCGCTGCCGACGTTATCCATTCAGAACGTCGATGTTCTGGAGGGGGCCTATGGCATTACCAGCAGTGATGATCTCGATCTGGTGACGAGCGAAATGACCGGGCTGTCTCCTGCGTCACTGGGACTGACGAGCGAGCGATTTGGTTTTCGTTATCAGCAGCCGGAGATCAGCGGGCAACTGGCAGTGAAGTTTAAGAACGTGCACCTGTCTGCGATGGTGCTGGCCGTTTATCGTCTCGAACGACAGACGATGGATGCATATTTTGAAACCACATTAACCATCGAACAGCGTGGCCTGCAGGAACTCGAAGTCCGTCTGCCGGAAAGTGTCGGCGCGGATGTTCAGTTTCAGACGATGGGTTCCTCGACGCGCGTCCTGCAGCAATCCACGGGTGCTGTCGAACAGGCGCGGCGTCCCTTCAAACTGCGATTCAATCAGCGTCATCTGGGCGAACTCAAGCTTGCCTGTCATGTGCGGGTTCCCAAGCCAAGCCTGGATGATCGAACGATTGTCGACCTGCCTCAACTGACGATTCCTTCCGCGAATCGATTCTGGGGTTACATGTGCCTGCTCGCTGACGATGATCAGCAACTGACGCTGACGGCGACCGATGCGCAGAATGCTCCTCTTTCTATGGTTGACCGTGCAGAACTTCCGGCGTCGGCTTTGTTGAACAATGCACGCGTTGTTTCGTCGGTTCGTTTCGCGACGACGGGAGCCAAAGCCCAGATCAATGAAGTTCGGTTTGATCGTGTTGCGTTACCATCTGCGGTCTGTCCGAACGCGACGTTGGAAACGGTACTCGATCCGCGTCAGCAGGCGCAACATCATGCTCACCTGACGATGCTCGTCTCGGGAGTCCAGAGTCTTCACGTCGCGCTGCCGGAGAAGTCGACCCTTTGGGCGATTCTGCTCAATGGCAAGCCAGTGGAGTCTCGACGCGTCTCTGATGGGCTAGTCATTCCTCTGGCTGGGATCAACACGGAAGCTTCGACTTCGATGACCTGTGATCTCTATTATGCGACCGATGAAACCGATGACAGCGCTCAGGCGTTGCGACAGGATTACGTCGCGACGCCGCCGATGGTGCAGGTTGTGGACGGGCAGGGGACTCGTCAACCGTTAGAAATCATTCAGGAAGCCTGGAAGCTGCATACCCCTCGCGGTTACCAGATCTCCGACGGGCAGGGGGACTTTCTGCTGACATCGAATCAGGCACATCCTTTGAATCTGTTTGAACGCCTGCGAGCGATGCTTGATCCGAACCGTTCGGGGGACTTTGCCGTTCGCATCGCGATCGTCGGTGGACTGCTGGTCGCGTTGCTGGTGATCGTGCCGTGGCTGACATCGGCTGTTGCGGAACGTCCGAAGAATGTTGCAGTGGGGTGCTTAGTACTGGTGATCTGTGGGGTCGTACTCACCCTTTTCCTGCCGTCACGGCAAGGCGGTCGACAGGTTGATTTCTTCGCCGACAATAGAGACACAGCGACTTCTTTTGGTGTCGCACAAAAGTCTTCCAGTCCATCGGAACTGCATTTTGAAGCCGAACAATTAGCACGAGGTCCTGCCAATAAGCCAGAGACCGGTTCGGGGGCAACGCCCTCTGTCTCATTTGATTTTGGGTTTGAGCAAGAGGTCGTCGGGCGACGGGATCAAAGTAATCGTGAACGTGGTGGCGCGATGGGTGGTCTGGGCGGGGGCGGGTTGGGGGGGCCTGGGGGTGGCGGATTTACGGATGATGGATTTCAAGGTGGCGCCGTGGGGATCGCTCCGGGTCGAGCAGGATTCAGTGGGTTTGTTGCTCAACCTCCTGCTGCCGGCAGTCTGCCTGCTCAGGATGGTCTGGCTGTTCAATCGCCTTCGCCCATAGTCCCGCAAAGTTCTGCCACACCGGCCGATGCTCCTGCGCCAGCACCAACCACAATCGTGGCGGGGGTCGCTGTGACGGGGGCAGGGGGGTTGCTTTCGATTCCGATGACGCTTCAAGTACCCGAGACTTATCAGTCTTATGACCTTCACTACGATGGCGTTCAGGCTGCGACTCAACCTTTGAAGCTCGATGTTACGCTGCACAATAATCTTCTGCTGAGGGCGGTCATGGCGATCGTCATGGCGGGGACGGCCTTGCTGTTGTGGATGCTGCGACGACTTTCCGTGAAAGCACAAGTCGGCATGGTTGCGACGGGACTCACTTTGCCACTGGCTTTAGCGATCTTCAGTGCACCGCTTTTGACGTCTATTTGTCTGGGGCTGTTTTTAGGTGTTCTGCTGGGGATGGGATTGCTGATCAGTCATCGGATGTTAGGTGCGATCAAACGGGCCGCTGAAGCGGAATCACGACGTCATCGGTCAGCGACGGTGCCCATGTTGATGCTGGCGGCGTTGATCCTTGGAAGTCAATCGACAGTCCACGCCCAGGAGCCCGTCAGTAAAAGCGGTGGTCTGGTGGGAAACATGACTGCTCAACCTGGACTGACTCAGATCATCGTGCCTTATGATCCCAAAGAGGGCTTCCAACCGGCTATCGATCAGGTCTATCTGTCTCGCGAGGAATTTCTGAAACTGCATCAGGCCTCGACGCAGGCCGTTTCGAAGATGCCCGCACCGGGGATTCGCTCATCTATCCTGAATGCGTCTTTTGATCTCCCGCTGGCTGATGTTTTCAGCAGCACTGGAGACACGACCCGCACAGAGTTTCCGTTAAACGGACGCCTGCTGGTGTATGTCTTCGACGAGACTGTTTCCGAAAGCCAGTCGATTGAACTGACACTGCCCGTTGAAGAACTGACCCTGTCCGAAGCGACCGTAAACGGCAAGACCGCGACCATTCGTCCAAGTGACGATGGCAAGACGGTGCGTGTCCTGCTGACGACGACCGGCTCGAATGTTATTGATTTCAAGTCGACACTGAAAGGATCGATGGATGCTTCCGGTGCACAGCTGCGTGGGTTCTTCCAGCCTGTGACTTCAGGCCTGCTGACGGTCACGCTGCCCAAGGATCGTTTTGATCTGCGATTCAATCAGCAGGACAACACATTCCGTTTGTCGACGCAGAACGATCGGGATGTCTTTCAGATCGGCATCTCCGCAGGCGGGCCGATTCAGATCACCCTCGATCCCAAACGGGATCGTGCTGAACGCAAGCAGATTGTCGATGCCCAGGGCTTCCAGCAGTATCGACTGCGAGAGGATGTGCTCGAACTGTCGACCACGTATCGCATTACCGTCCGTCAGGGGGAGCTTCTTGAACTGCCGATTAAACTCTCTGAAGGTCTGAAGCTTCGCACGATGGCGGGCGTTGATCTGGCGGGCTGGCAGTTCGAAGAAGGACAGAACGAAGGGAAGCTGTACTTCCGACGTGCGATCAGCAACTCGACTGACTTGAAGCTGACGTGTTATCTACCTTTGGCCCAGGACGATCAATTCACCCTCGACCTGCCGACGGTCGAACTCCCTAATGTCACGCGGGAGACTGGACGCTGGCTGCTGCTCGAACATGACTTTCTGGAGATTGATCGAGTCGATAATCTGACCGGCCTGATCCAGGTAGAGTACGATGCGTCCTTGTGGCCGGACGATGTTCTGAAGTCACGTGCTCGCGTCTTCTCCTGCTATCGTTACGTTGCCAAGCCTACCGCTGCGACGATCACGCTGTCTCGTCAGTCGACCTCGTACGATGTCACGTCGCTGCATGGTGTGATGGTGCAGAAAGATCGTGTCAAACTGGCCTCGTCGATCACCATTGATGCAGGGCAGATGCCGACGCGGCAATTGTCGCTGTCATTGCCATTTGGAGCGTTAGTCCTTGATGCTTTTGCGGAAGAGCTTGATGACTGGGTGGTCGATCCTGACTTCGGTGAACTTCGGGTCTTCTTCCGCACGCCGCGCTCGGGAAAGATTCAGTTGAACCTCGAACTTCAAGTGACGCGGGATACGGCTGAACCGCTCATTGCTCTCGACCTTCCTCGCGTCTCGGGAGCTGTCTCGCAGGAAGCCTACGTTGGCTTCTGGCTGCAAGGTGGTTATTCGGGAGTCATGACGGCCTATGCCGGCTGGACTCCGATTTCACCCAATGAACTGCCAGCAGGCCTGAAGAAGCTTTCCAGTCTCCCTGCCTCGTTCGCTTTTCGGACTCGTCAGCTGGAACCAGATTTTGTGACTGTTTCCCTGCAACAGGCTCCGCTGGTCGCGACCTGCGATGGGATGGTGCTGACAGCGGTCAGTGATACGTCGGTCGATCATGGACTGACTCTGCGCTGGCAGGTCCGACAGTCCGCAACCGATCAGTTTGACTGCCTCGTCTCCAGCCAGATCACCGATGACCTGGAGTGGAAAGGTGACGGGATTCGCGAAGTTCGCCAGGCTCCCGGTCCCGATGGAAAAACTCGCTGGACGATTCTGCTGCATCAGCCGGTTTCGAGTGAGTATGTTCTGACAGGGACGGCGTCACTGCCATATCCACAGAACCAGCAGGTCCTGATGCCCAAGATCGAGTTCATTCAACAGCAGTCCGACGATGCGACAAAGTTCAGTTCGATTACTTCGCAAACGACGTTCGGCGTCCTTGTCAACCTTTCTGAACAGCAGGTCCTTCCGCTGAAACCGGAATTACTCGAAACGGTTGCTCCTGACGAATTGACGTTGCAGGTTCGCCCTGAACTCGTGGTGCAGGCTTCGGAAGTCCTGCGACTTCGGCCTCAAGGTGAAGACCTGACCTGGCAGATTCGTCGTGGGATTGTTCAGCGCGTTGCGGAAGCATCTGTAAACGATGCTTCGCTGTCGACGAAGTTGTCAGCCGATGGGAGCTGGCGAACGACGGCGATCTATACGATCAAGAACATCTCGCGTCAGTTCATCGCGTTGAGCCTGCCGGAGAAGTCGACGCTGCTGTCTGTGCAGGTAGCTGGGAAGCCATCGCGAGCAGTCGCGACGACGATTGAGAATCGCCCGGTGATGCTTGTTCCTCTGCCTGCGACGTCGGAAGCGGATCTGTCATTTGAAGTGAAAGTCATCACGCAGGGGCGTCTTGATGCGACCTTGCCAAAGACCGGCACGCCCGGTTCAGAGACGATCTCGCTGCCAGTGCTGCAGGTGATCTCGCCGCAGGAGTCCGATGTCTTCGGCATACCGGTCGCCTACACGCGATGGAACGTCATGCTGCCGGGCGGCTATACCGCAACCATCGTGCGTCAGTCTGACAAGACGAACCTCGTCGAGACGAGTCTGGAATCATCACAGGCGAAGTATCTTTCAGGACTGTTGGCTGAGTTCGATGAGTTCAACCGTTATGCAACGGACATGGGCGTCAGTCAGAAGCTCAGGTCGACAGCCGTCGACAACCAGAAAGAACTGGCCAAGCGGATCAATGAGGCTCAGCTGGATCTTCAACGCCAAAGCGGCGCAACAACGAAGGAAATCGACGAGATCCAGAGCAAAGCCGGTCAGTCATTCCAGGCGTATGAGAGGAATCTGACCGATCTTTATTCATCCACGGTTCAGCAGGCTGCTGATCCGCAGGTTTCAAACGGTCGTTTTCTTATCGAGGGGAACAACAGCTATTTCTACGCCCAGAACAAAGACGCCGTCCGACAGGAGTCCTCAGAGAATATGTTCCGCTTCGGTGTCGAGGATCTCGAGCGAAAGAAATCAGAATCTAAGTGGGAAGACGCGACGAAGTCCAAAGCCGACAGTGATTTCGACGGCAAGGGCGATGGCAGCGAACGCGCGAAACTGAGTCGGAACTTCGCGAACCAGAATTCGATTTTGAATGAATCGCTGGAGAGCAGATCTGGTATGAAGCAGCAGTTGGCTCCAATGCAAAGTGGTTCGCCGATCGGACTCCCTGGCCCGCCTCATATTCCTCTTGGTGGTCCAGCAGGACTACGGAGTCACACGATCAGAAACAACACGAACACTCCTGTGGGCATTGATTTAAACGGAACGCTGACCTATAACCAGCAACAGTCTGGAAACGGCGTCGAATCTTCCGGCGGAGTGGCTGCCTGGGGGATGCCGATCACCGGTGAACCGAGCGGTTTGCCCGGCCCTGCCCAAGCTCCAGTCGTCAGCACCGGCAAAGGTCTCTCTTTCCTTCTTGACCTGCCACAAGCGGAACCAAACCTCGCGCTGATGAAAGTCGGCGGACAACCGATGCTGACGATTCAGGTCCGCACCTCAGCGACTGCGGGGCTTGCGATCAAAGCTGTCTGGTTTGTTGGGCTGCTGATCAGCCTTGCTCTTGTTCTATGGGGACTGCGAGACATGGATGGTTCGGGCACCCTGCCAGGGCCTGCCCGCCTGGGGCTGGCGATCCTCGGAGTGATGCTCGTCGTTCTGACGGAGGGTTTCCTGCTGGCGATTGGCGTGGTCGTACTGGCGTCGGTTGTTTTACTGCAACTGATTGCGATGCTGGGGGCACGTTTGAGTCAGACGGCTTGAGGAGACGCTGAGAGCGAGTCTATTCATTTCAGTTATGGGAGAAATGTAGGTCGCAGGTAAGACTTCAAACCGCGCCAAAACGACGTTCGTTTGCACAATTGGTGCGGTTCGCAAAGCCTCACCAGCACCCTACGATAGAGTCTCACTTTGATCCGCGGGATTAGGCGCGAAATGACTTGGCGGCCCAGCCGGCGGCCCCGATGAAACCGGCGCTGCCGCCGAGTTGAGCGAAGTCGATGCGAGTGCGTGCCGCAGGGATCGCGAACGCGCGATCTTTGACTTCTTTTTTGATGCCCGCCAAGAAGTCTCGTCCTGTCCGGGTTGCGAGCTGACCGAATGTCATCGCTCCGCCGAGGAGAATGACTTCCGGGTTCATCGTGTGCATCATGGAGACGATGCCGACCCCGATGTAGCGGGCGACTTCCATGATCAGTTCATGGGCGAGGACATCGCCTGCTTCGGCATGTTGCATGATCGCCAGTGGAGTGAGTTCGTCCTTCTTGCCGAGCAGATTGCTCAGCGTCGATGGATCACCTGATTGAAGACGATGCACTGCTCGCAGAATCAGCGCGCGAGAGCTTGCATACGACTCGAGAACACCATGATATCCTCCGCCGGGGTGTTCGCGGCCGTTGTCTGTCTGGATAATCATAAAGCCATACTCAGCAGCGTGAGAATGGGCTCCTTCGAGGATCTCACCTTTGATGACAACGCCTGAACCGATACCAGTTCCCAGCGTGATCAATGCCATGATCTCGGCATTCCGTGCAGCGCCTGCCCAATACTCGCCGTAAGCCGCGGCATTGGCGTCGTTTTGCAGAATGACCGGTCGTCCCAGACGTTCAGCGACGATGTCACGGATATTGACATTGCGCCATGTCGGCAGGTTGGCCAGTTGAAGAAGACGTCCTGCTTTGATGTCCATGGGGCCCGGGCAGGCCAGGCCGATCGCGGTGACATCGTTGATCGACACGTTGATCCGAGACAGAACATCCTTGACGGCCTGAGTCATGTTCTTCAGGCCGGCTTCCAGACTTTCCTCAATATCGGTATCGACCTTGGTCGAGGCGAGAACCTGTCCCTGGTCATCGGTCAGCCCGACTTTAATGTTCGTGCCGCCGACATCAATGCCGAGATATCGAGTGGCTGGTTGTCGGGACATTCTTCACCGTAACTAATTGACATGACCGAAGGGAAACAGACGAGAGACAACAAGACATCTTGTCTCGAAAGGAATCTTCTTACTTGCGGTAGAAACCTTTCCGGCGCTGCGTGCTGTAGGCTTCGAGGGCTTCCTCGATAATAGGCCAACTCGTGGAGGCTTCCTGGATGGTATTCACCTCGACCGATTTGCCTTCGAGCATTTTATAGTCCTGGAAAAAACGCCGCAGTTGGTTCATGCGGTGCGTTGGCAGTTCAGCGACTTCGGTGACGTTATTGTATTCCGGGTCATCGAGCGCGACGGCCAGGATCTTGTGATCCTTCTTGCCCGAATCAATCATGGTCATCAGGCCGATGGCGCGGGCGTTGACCAGGGTCAACGGGGCGACCGATTCTTTACACATCACCAGGACGTCGAGGGCATCGTCGTCTTCGGCGAGAGTCTGCGGGATGAAACCGTAGTTGGCTGGATAATAGACGGCCGAATAAAGCATTCGGTCCAGACGCAGAAGTCCGGTGGATTTGTCGAGTTCATATTTGATACTCGATCCCATCGGGATTTCGATGACAGCCTGGAAGGTCCGAGGAAGATCGTCTCCTGGAGTGACGTCATGCCAGGGGTGAGTCATGGTGACCTTTCGGAGAGAGCCGATTTCGGCGCGTCTAGTAAGTGAGCTGATGGGTGGACAGATACTATCGATCGATGCAATTTTGAACGAGAAACTGTCCGAAATTGCTGACAGATGATACGTTACGTGAATTCTGCAACTATAACGCCAGAGATGCTTCTATTACCAGAGTATCCCTTGCAATTTGTCGCGTTGACTTTGCCGATGTGTGCGCTGACTCGTCCTGTGACGACTTTGACGAACTGAAATTCTACCAATCACTCCTGAACCGGATGTTGGCGAGGCATGATTCGGGTGTTCATGAAATCTGAACGTCCCGTTAAAGATAATCACACACAGTTCCACTTATGTTAAGCAACGCTGGCATCAAGTTGTGACGGATGCCGCATTTCCAAGGACGTCCTCGTGACGATTGCGAACACCCAGACGCCTGATTGTGATCGTTTTTCCATCCTTTATGTGACCACGAGCGATCAGAACGAAGCCAGGACGATCGGCCGTACGCTGATCGAGCGACAGCTGGCTGCTTGTACGAACATCCTGCCTGGCATGACTTCCCAATATGTCTGGGAAGGCGTGTTGACGGAGTCGAATGAGGCGGTCCTGCTGGTCAAGACGTCAAATCGGAACGTCGACGCTGCGACTCAGGCCATCCTCGAGTTGCACTCCTACGATGTCCCTTGTGTCATCTGCTGGGCGTTCGATTCCGTGAATCCGGATTACACCAAGTGGCTCAAGTCGCTGCTGTCGGGTTCGACCGACACTTCGACCAGTTAAGCCCTGCCCAAGAAACAGAATACTGAATGGTCCTGCCTATCAATCCCGTGTTCGATCCCAATGTCTCGAACACATCCACTGTCGAATCGACCGCAGGCAGTCAGCAGCAAACTTCCAGCTCATCCCTGTGGCCTGCGTTCTGGCTGTCGCTGGTTTTGATTTTCCTCGCTGCGATGCCGCTGATCAATCATTGGAATTTTCAGTTTGTGGGACCCGACATGGCTTCGATTGCCTCCGGCGTTCGAGGCGGAGCGGAGGCATCGATCTGGACTCGTCTGGGCCTCAGCTTCACACAAAGCACGCAGCCGATTTCTGAACTCACCTTCGTCGTCCAGAATTCCATGGGCATGCTCAATGCACGAGCAGTGCAGATGACAAACGCAGGTTTTCATCTCATGACGACTCTTCTCATCTTTCTGTCGTTGTGCATTGCGTTCAAGCGTCTTGAGTTGGCGACCGGGAACAATCTCGGCGGAGAGCTTCTTGCCTTCGTGATCACAGTTCTCTGGTCGGTCCACCCGCTGACGAGTGAAACAGTCAGCTTCGCGTCGAATCGCCCAGAGTTACTGGCGTCGATGTTTTCGGCGGGCATGCTGTTGTTTCATCTGGCTGGCTGGTGGGGTTATCGCTGGTTGTCGCTGATTGCCGTGATCTGTTTTGCAGTTGGTTCGCTCTGCAAGCCGGTTGTCCTGTTCATGCCGATCATTGTGATGGTCGTCGAGTACGGGGTTTCCAGAGAATCGCTTGCTACGATTTTGAAACGCCGCTGGCTGGTGTCTTCCTGCTATGGTGTGATCATCATTGCTGTTCTTGGACTTCATCTCATGACGGGCGGGATCAGCAAAATCGTGGATGGTTCGCTGACATGGGGTTATGTGAACGCGCAACCTGCTGTCATTGTCCGCTATCTGATGAATAGCGTCGCGCCAGCCGACTTGTGTGCCGACTATCGATGGCCGATTGTTGATGCAACCGGCCCCACCAGTTCTGTGCTGGTGTTGTCTGTCATTTCGCTGATGTTCCTGCTTTCGCCACTTATTCTAAGACGAATGGGAACAGTGCTCGCGGTCTTCAGCTGGTTGTTGATTCCCCGCTGTCTGATGGAGACCAGCGATGCGTACGCCGAGTATCGCATGTACTTGCCGCTGGCGGTGTTTGTGGTCGGAATCGTCTGCCTTGTTCAAGCCTTACTGGTGGTGTTGTTCCAGCGAATTCAGGCTCCTGCGGCCGTGATGCGATCGGTCATCGCGGGTCTTGTGATCGTCGTCTACGGATTTGCTTCGACGTTCAGCTATGCTGAGCATCAGAAATTCGCCGACCGGAAAGTTTTCTGGAAATCGGTCGTCAAAACCACGCCTCATAACCCAGATGCGTATTCAGCGATCGGCTTCATGGCGTATGAGGATAAGGAACTCGACTACGCAGCGGTTGCCTGGGATTCAGCGATCAGCACGTCGAAACCTGGCGATCCCAAAATCGGCAACTATCACCTTTATCTGGCCAAGATTTTTGAGACTCAAGGTGACCTGCATGAGGCGATCGCGCAATACCTCGTGGCTCAGAACAGTCGCTCGTTCCGCCAGGCTGATCTTCTCGAACTTCATCAGCGTCTCCAGCGTCTTTACGAGGCGACCGGTCAGTTCGGCCTCGCTAGAGAGCAACTCGACAAGCAGATCGACCTGATGCGCAAGTCGCCTTCGTTCGATCAGAAACGAACAGAGGAGGTGCTCGCTGCATTCAATATTGAACATGCTGAGTCGTTGATTGCTCGCAATGAGCAGATCGATCTAGCGACTTCGTTGCTCGACCAGACGATCCAGTCACATCCACGTCTTTTAAAAGCATTCCTCATCAAAGCCAAGCTCAAGCAGTCTCAAGGTCAGATGACCGAGGCGATTGCGATCTATGATGAAATCCTTGCCAAAACTCCTCAGGAGATACAGGCTCGGTATGGCCGCACGTTTCCACTCATGATGACCGGCAGGCAGGCAGAAGCTATCCGTGATCTGGTCTCGCTGGTCAGTCAGTATCCTAACATGATGGATTTCAAACGTCAGCTCGCCTGGTATCTGGCCACAATGCCGAATGAGGAACTCCGCGACTCCGTGACAGCGGTCGATCTGGCGAAAGAAGTCTGTAACGCACAACGCCAGAAAGGAGCCGATGGCGTCGAAGGAAAGATCGATCCTTTCGCGCTGAACACGTTGGCAGCCGCCCTTGCCGCTGATGGTCAGTTTGACGTTGCCGTGAGTGCTGCCGATTCTGCGATCAGTCGCGCCCAGGAACTCAATTTGCCGGACTTTGCGAAAGTCATCAGCGAACGAAGAGAACTCTACCGCCAGAAAAAGCCATACATAGAGCAGATTACACTGACCACGACTGCCGTACCGGCCGATGAGACGCCGAAATCCGCTACTGAAAAAGTGGTCGAGTAAGACCGCTGCTCACATGTGCTTTGCCCAGTTTGACAGCAGATTGTAAGACTCGCCAAGCCTCTAGAAGGCATCTTTCCGAGATTGACAGGTCCAGCTAAACTCGCCCTCCGAATACTCATCGCGGTCCTTGGATAACTTGCGCGCAGGATGCTCGCAAGACTTAAGGGCAGCGATGTTCCTGTCTTACTTCCGTCGGATTTCGGCGTTCTGTCGAATCCGGCGCAGCGACGTACGTCTTCCTGATCACATAGGACACGTCGACGAAAGATGCCTTATGAAAATGTTCATGGATAAACGGGATCCCTGGGGCAACGGATATGCCATTTGGATTCTCGCCGGGCTGTGCTTCTTCATGCCCCTGTTTTACTTCTCGATCAACAATCTCGAAATGAAGAACGAGGTTGAAGCCTGGCTGCCCGATTCTGATTCTCAGACGCGACTTCTCAGCTGGTATCAATCTGCTTTTCCAAATGAGAACCGCGCGATTGTCACCTGGAATGGCAGTACTCTTGACGACCCTCGCATCCCGGTGGTCGAAAAGACCCTCGAAGGGACTCTCGATCAGGAGCAGGTCAAGCGCGGCGGGTCACCTTACATTGAAGGCGTTCTCACGCCTCGGGAAGTCGCCAGTCGAATCGTTGCTCAAGAGATCGAACCAAACGAAGCAATCAGGCGACTTGAAGGCGTCTTGATCGGACGCGGCGCTCTGAAAATTCGCCTCACGGAAGCAGGTCGCCTCCATCAACAGCAGACGCTTGAAAAAGCCGCTCAATTGGCCAAACGCATGGTGAATCGTGATGTCACCGTCATGCCGGCTGTCAGCCTGTGGCAGGGGAGCTATTATTCAAAACTCGATGAAAATGCGGTCTCAGAAACCTTTGATGACAATCTGACTGCTGACTCGGAACTTGCAGAAGCCGCCGACGTGATCGAGGTTCCTGCTCCCGAAATTCCGCTGCATGATGGCCAACTCTATTGGCAGGGACTTCTCGCAAAAACCACAGGGACAAGTTCTGTCGTCGAAGCCATCAAAAACATGAAAGGTCGCACGAGTCAGGCCTTTCCTGACGGCGAGCCACTCATCGACGATGCCTTTTTTTCGGCTGGTTCTCCAGTCGCCATGGTTGTGATGTTGACCGATGCCGGGCAAGAACACCGACGCGAAGCTCTTGCGCAAATCAAACAAGCCTGTATCAAGGCAGGGGTTCCTGAGTCCGACGTTCACATGGGGGGGAGACCTGTCGCAGCCTCGCGTCTCAATCAGGATCTGCTAAAAGCCGCTTGGAATCCTGCTGTTCCGCTGTGGAAGATTCATGAACGCAGTGTGATGCTGACCTCGTGTCTGGTCGGCTTTGTTCTCTCGCTGATTCTTGTTCGAAGCCTGCGGCTGGCTGTGCTCGTTGTCTTTGTCTCCGTTTATGTCACGATCGCGACCCTTGCGGTGGTCTCAGTCACCGGTGGGGCGATCAACATGGTCCTTGCGATCATGCCGACATTGTTATTCGTGCTGACTCTTTCCAGCGCGATTCATCTCACGAGTTATTGGCGACAAACCGGTCAAGAAAGACCACGAGCTTCGGCCTCTGATGTTATGCAACTCGCTACGCTGCCATGCGTGCTGACATCAGTCGCGATGATTGTCGGGATGGCATCTTTGATGACGAGCACTTTGGAACCTGTCCGCGAATTCGGACTCTATTCCTCGATCGGCATGGCGATTTCTGCAGTCGTTGTGTTGCTGGGATTGCCGAGTCTGATGCAGTTGTGGGATGGTTCGTCGAAGACCGCGACGTCAAATGAAGACTCTTCGGCCTGGTATCATATCGGCCTGTTCATGTATCGCTGGCGTTTGCCGGTCGCTGTTGTCAATGTCATGCTGCTCGCGATTGGGCTATTTGGACTGCGTTCGTTTCAAACGGAAACGAAGGTCATCAAGTCTTTCGCAGACTCCTCCAAAATTGTGCAGGATTACTTCTTCATCGAAGACACCCTGACAGGCGTGGTTCCTGTCGATGCGATCATAAAGTTTGATCAGAAATTTCAAGAGGATACGCAGTTCTTCGACCGTCTGGAAATCGTTCGCCGCATCGAGAAACGCCTTGGCGAACATGCTGGCATTGCGGGCACGATGTCACTTGCCGACTTCCGGTCTGTCACCCAGCCACCTGCGGACGATGCACCCTTTTTCGTGAAGGTCAAATACAATCGTGAAGCCTCGGAAGTGCTGGATCGAATCAAAGCTGGCGAAGTCGAAGGGGCTCGCAACTTTCTGACCTTTGCCACCGCCGACGTCGACGGCAACAAGACTGGTGACAAAGCCCTCGCGAAATCGGGTGATGAAATCTGGCGGATCACCTCAGAGAGTTTTCTGATGACCGACGATGACAACATCAAGCTGTTGAGTGAACTCGATTCGATTGTCCGGGCTGAACTGGCGACTGCGGGAGTCACTGCGAATGGATCTGCGACGCACCTCGTCACCGGCATCACTCCGGTCTTCCTGCGAACTCAGCTTGCATTTGTCGACAGTCTAAAGAAGGGTGTTCTGCTGACCTTCGTCTCGACGGCTCTTCTCTCGACCATGATGCTACGCAGCGCGGGGGGCGGATTGTTGAGTCTACTTTCTAATGCCATGCCACTTGTGGCTGTCTTCGGTGTGATGTCACTGGCTGGCATTCGTGCTAATACGGGCATGATGCTGACCTCTCTGGTCGGACTGGGCATGACTGTCAGTAGTACGCTGCACATGCTGACCTGGTTCCGCGAATCTCTCAAGCGAGGAAAAACTCGTGAGGAAGCGGTTGCTGCGACCATGAGTCATAGCGGTCCTGCGATTGCCCAGACGAGCGTCATCGTTGCGATTAGCCTGTCGATGTTGGCTTTGGCTGATCTGCCGCTCGTGAACAACTTCGGTATGCTGACGAGTGCATTTGCCATTATGGCGATGTGCAGCAGTGTTGTGTTTCTTCCTGCTTTAATGGCAGGTCCAATCGGCGTGATGGTCGAGAAGACGGTCGAGCGCGAGAAGAGAATGCGAACGGAAGCACAATCAACTGCTCAAGTCGAGAACGCTGACTCTGCTGATTCAACGCCTGGCCTGGTCCCCTATTTGACAACTAACGGTAACACCACCATTGGCTCTCACGCCGCTGAGAAGCCACACGGTCCACACATCCAGTCCAAGGCAGGCAAAGGCAAAGGTCGACGTCAGCACAGTCGTTGATGAGCGAACTCTATTACCCGAGCATCGCCTCGCCCCCGACATAGGATTTCAGCTGGACTGATTTCCCACCTGGCCCAATGATGATCTCTTCGCGCGTCGACTGCTCACTGGGCAGGACCACGAGCTCGATTCCCCACAGGACCGAGACGATGATCCCCTGGCAACTGTAAGGGCCGGCGGGCAGGGTGAGCTTGAGTCGTTCCTGGCCGGACTCTGCATCAGGGTGAAAGACTTCGGTGTGCGCGATCTCGAGATTCTGCGTCCCGCGACCGACCGTGTTCCAGACCAGTCGTAACTCCAGCGACTGGGGCGTCTTCTCCAGCGACCAGGCGATCATCAGGTCGATCGTCTCATTCGGTTCAAAGGTCGTTCGGTTTGGCAGAACAATCTGCAGCATGGCAAGAAACTCCCGCGGGTGTGTTCAACTGTCGACACGGAATTCATTCTAATTGATTCGCCGCAGGCGACCAGTCGTCCTGGTCGTTTCGAGGGAAACTCAAACTGAGTCGATGTGTGAGAATCCGTATTTTTGGTTGTTTTTCCTTTATTTCTTGAACACACTTCAAGAAAATCGGCGATACTTTTAAGAGTTCACATTCGTTTCGTCTGGGATATTTGCCTTGTCTTCACGCCCACGTCAGCGACGAGCCATCGTGTCGGTGTTATTCCGATTGCTGTTGGTTCTTGCGCTGTGGACAGGCCCGATTCCATGGGGACACCATCACAATTTGAGCGGTCCTGACCTTGCGAAGCACCTCGCGATGTTCCACGACAGCCAGGATTGCACCAACGTCGGCTGGCATTGGCATTTTACGACTCCTGACGGCGAGAATCCTGTCTCGCCTGAACAGGATCACGAGCATCACCAGCCCGCTGCACCTGATTCGGCCCGTCCGGATATTCGCGTGGCAGAAGCGATATCCTCACTGCAGTTAATGCTCGCCTGGGCGGCCATCACCAGCGATGCAGCCCCGGTGCTGGATGTCGGTACCCATAATCCCAATTCCGATCATGCTTTATCGGAGCCGAGTTCGAATCGAACTGCTCAACAATTGCTTTGTCGCCTGACCTGCTGATGGTCTGCTTTGCGGAGACTGCTTTTCTCCGCGTTTCGAATTGTGCCCTGTCATGATTGCGAATGAACGCGATCCAGGCCGTTTCGCTTCTTCCTTTCCGCTTTTTCTCGACGCATCATCGCCGCGCCCGCGTTGATTCGAGCGTCGCGTCTGTCTTCAGGAGAGACTCCATGAAAACGTCCAAGCTACGTCTTATCCAAATCGGCGGGACCGTGGTCGCGACTTCTGTTCTGATTGCAGGTGTCGTTTACAGCCAACACGCTCCACCGGCGAAACCAGCTGCCACTGCTCCTACCGTCACTGTTAACGCTACACTCACCAGTCAGCAGAAGACAACATCTCCCAATGGTCCGACGCGGATCGTGTTCCCGCAATCGAAGTGGACAGCAGCGGATGTCCGGATGGAGACGATCCAGACCTCGCCACTGAATCAGCAGTTCAAATTCACCGGCAAGGTCAGTCTCAACGAAGACCGACTCGCACACATCTTCTCTCTTGTCGAAGGGCGCGTGGATGAAGTCCGCGTTCGACTCAGCCAACAGGTCAAACAGGGGGAGACGCTGGTTATTATTCAAAGCAAAGAAGTCGGGCTTGGGATGCTGCAACTGTTTCAGGATCGTCTGAAACTTTCGTTTGCGGAAGTCAAAGATCGCTGGACGCAGGAAGTCGCGACGAACACTCTTGCTCTCATTGAACGCATTCGCGCGGAAGCGACGATTGATGAAATCGAGCAGAAGTTCAAAGACCGGACGATGGGGGATTATCGTGAGAAGCTGATGACGGCGTACGTCAATCATCTGACCGCTGACCTACACTGGAAACGTCTGTCGCCGTTATCGAAAGATGGGGCCGTTTCTGGTCGACAGGCGATGGAAGCAGAGTCTTCACGAGATGCATCCCGAGCTGTTCTTCAATCGCTCCTTGAGCAGGTTTCGCAAGATGCTCGTCAAGCGGCCCAGTTGAGTTCTCAAACGATTAAAGAGTTCCAGACGACGGTCGCGGTTTCGGAGGCCAACCTCAAAATCCTCGGCTTTAAGGACAGCGACCTCAAGAACATCGATCCGACTCAACGAGGTGAATCGCTCGCTCATTACAACATCACTGCTCCATTCGATGGGACGGTGATCGCGAAGGATGTTGTACTGCTCGAACGGGTCGGACCGGAGAATCAGATCCTGACGATCGCGGATCTCTCCTCGGTCTGGATCACTGCGGACGTTTTTGAAACGCAGCTTCCGCTTCTTGCAAAGATTGGTGACAAGCCGATTCGTGTGCGCAGCGATGCCTGGCCTGATCAGGTCTTCGAAGCTCACGTCTTCTCGACTGGAGAGGTCGTTCAGGAAACCACGCGCACGGTCGCCTTGCGTGCCATCGCAGAGAACACTAAGGGGATTCTCAAACCGGGCATGTTCGTGACGGTCGAAGTCCCCAATATTGATAACGCCAGTGTCGTCCAGGCACCGACATCTGCCCTGCAGGAGAATGAAGGCCAGGCATTTGTTTTCGTGCACATCGGCGAAGATCAGTTCGAACAACGCATCGTGACCACCGGTCGTCGCAGTAACGATCTGATCGAGATCAAGTCTGGTTTGAAAGCGGGTGAGAAGGTTGTCACCCGAGGCGGCTTCGCGCTGAAGTCGAAGCTGCTGGAGAGCCTGCTCGCGGAGTGAAGTCGTCGTGAGGTTTGAGGTGTGAGTCATGTCGGATGACCGTGCGAGCAATGCGGTCTGATAAGAGTACACAGCGAATTCATGGTCCGCACAGCGGACCCTACGTAGAAGGTACAGTGTGATGGTCAGTTCGATCATTGAGTGGTCGTTGGAGAATCGATTTATTGTTCTGCTGCTGTCAGTGGTGCTGATGGGGGCGGGGTTTTATGCGGCGTCTTCGCTGCCGTTGGATGCGGTACCGGATCTGACGAACGTGCAGGTGCAAGTGTTGACGACTTCGCCCGCGCTGGGCCCTGTTGAGATCGAGCAGTTTATTACCTTCCCGGTTGAGAATGCCTTGAGCGGACTGCCGGGGATCGATGAGATTCGCTCGATCAGCCGGTTCGGGCTCTCTGCGGTGACAGTCGCGTTTGAAGATGGGACCGATATCTACTGGGCGCGAAACCTGATCAATGAGCGTCTGCAGCAGGCTCGTGACAGCATTCCGCCTGGCATGGGTGTGCCGCAGATGGGGCCGATTGCGACCGGGATGAGTGAGATTTATCAGTTCGAAGTCAAAGCCGAGTCTGGGCATGATTACAGCCTGATGGATCTGCGTACGATCCTCGACTGGCAGATTGCGTTTCAGCTTCGTAGTGTTCCCGGGGTCATTGAGGTCAACACCTTCGGCGGCCAGCTGAAGACGTATGAGGTTCAAGTCGATCCGGACAAATTACTGAATTACAACATCAGCCTCAGCGAGGTCTTTGATGCTCTGGAAGAGAATAACGCGAACGCCGGTGGCGGATATATTGAACGAGGAGCCGAGCAGCGTTTGATCCGTGGCGAAGGGCTCATTACTGATCTGGAAGATATCCGCAAGATTGTTCTCGATAATCGCAGTGACGGGACCGCGATCCGGATTTCCGACATCGCCAACGTCACCTTTGCGCCGATGCTTCGACAGGGAGCGGTGACACGTGACGGTGATCGTGAAGCTGTCACCGGGATGGTCATGATGATCATGGGGGGCAATTCGCGTCAGGTCGTGCATGACGTCAAAGCCAAGATCGCGGAGATTTCGAAGACGCTGCCAGAAGGCGTTGTCATTGATACGTTCTACGACCGGACCGAACTGGTTGAGAAGACGATTCACACGATCGCAGAGAACATCGGCGTTGGAGTCTTTCTTGTGATCGTCATGCTGTTCCTGCTGCTTGGGGATGTGCGTGCAGGGCTCATCGTCGCGGCGGCGATCCCACTGTCTGCGATGAGTGCGTTGATCGCGATGAAGCTGGCGGGGGTTTCTGCCAACCTGATGAGTCTGGGAGCTGTCGACTTTGGGGTCATTGTCGATGGGGCGGTCGTGATGATTGAAAACGCTGTCCGCGCATCCAGCCAGTATTTACGGACTCACGATAGGAAGACCGTTCCTAAGTCCGTCTTCAAACAGTCTGCGAAGGAAGTCGGGACGCCGATACTCTTTGCGGGATTGATCGTGATCATCGTCTTCCTGCCGATCCTGAGCCTGCAAGGTGTTGAAGGCAAGATGTTTCGCCCGATGGCGTTTACGTTCATGTCGGCTCTGACGGCAGCGTTGATTCTCTCGGTGACGGTCATGCCGGTGATGGCATCCCTGTTTCTGGCGAGGCGAGTGGCAGCGACGGAAACCTTCCTCGTGCGTTGGTTAAAGTCTGCCTATACACCGCTGCTCAATTTTGCAATGGCCCGCCCAACTCTGATGATCGGCGTCTCGACAGCGATCTTCGCGGTCAGTGTCGGAGTCGCGACGCAGTTCGGCGTCGAGTTCGTTCCCAAACTGGATGAAGGGGATTTGGCTATTCAGGCTGTGCGTCTGCCGAGTGTTTCACTCGAAACGTCCATCGAGATGACAAAGGCTGCCGAGCGAACATTGCTGAAGTTCCCGCAGGTGGAGAGTGTCATCTCGAAGACCGGACGTCCTGAAATTGCCAACGATCCGATGGGGGTCCATCAGACTGATATTCTCATTCGCATGAAGCCGGAGCACGACTGGCCGGAGCCTATTACGAAAGCAGAGCTCGTCGAGACGATGCAGGCAGCCCTCGAAGAATCGGTTCCCAGCAACTCGTTCAGTTTCACTCAGCCGATTGAATTGCGGGTCCAGGAACTGGTCGCGGGGGTACGGTCTGATGTCGGCCTGAGTCTGTATGGCGATGACCTGACTGTCCTCAAAGAAGAGGGGGACAAGATCGTCCGCGTCCTGAATCAAGTTCCGGGGGCCGCCGATGTGCAGGCCCAGCAGATCAGCGGTCTGCCGTATCTGCGAATTGTCATTAACCGCGACGCGATTTCCCGATATGGCATCAACGCGAGCACCATTCTCGACACCGTCAACACGGTCGGCGGTCAGGTGGTCGGCGAAGTGTTCGAGGGGCAGCGACGGTTCCCGTTGCAGGTTCGCATCTCGCCGAACTGGCGCGAGGATGTGGAACAGCTCAAGAACCTGAAGGTCGTCGATCCTCAAGGTCGCCAGATTCCGATTTCCCAACTGGCGGATATCTTCATTGAAGAAGGACCTTCGGAGATCAGTCGACACGCGATTCGTCGTCGTCTGTTGATTCAGTGTAACGTGCGAGGACGTGACCTCGGCGGCTTTGTTTCAGAAGCCCAGAAAGTGGTTGATGACCAGATCAAACTGCCTGCGGGATATTCACTCGCCTGGGGTGGTCAGTTTGAAAATCTCAAACAGGCGAGCGCCCGGTTGATGATCGCGGTTCCGGTCGCGCTCTTCCTCATTTTCTCGCTGCTGTACCTGACGTTCAGTTCCGTCAAACTGACGCTGCTCATTTACTTGAATGTCCCGATCGCGGCGACGGGGGGGATCTTTGCTCTGTGGATGCGTGATATGCCCTTCTCGATTTCTGCGGGGGTTGGATTCATCGCCCTGTTCGGGATCGCGGTCATGAACGGGGTGGTGTTGATTGAACACGTCCGTCACCTTCGCATCCATGGCTTCGATGCACGCAATGCCGTCATGACGGGAGCGATGGATCGCTTGCGTCCCGTCTTCATGACGGCGAGCTGCGGGGCACTGGGATTCATTCCGATGGCCGTCTCCGGCAGCGCAGGAGCCGAGGTTCAGCGTCCACTGGCGACGGTTGTCATCGGCGGGCTGGTGACCTGTACGATCCTGACTTTGCTCGTCTTGCCTGCGATTTATCGCTGGTTCGACGTTGAGCCAGTCATGGAAACCGAAGACGGGGAAAATCCTACGGCTGTCCCTCACTCATGACCGAATCCGGCCGGTTTGAGATGTGATCCGCCTTGAGGTGTTTGCTTCCCGAGTCAGGTAGACAGCTGAATTTTCCGGGATTCCAACCCTTGGAAACTTTAACGGTTCTTTCGGTTGTGCGTCGGGAAGTGATTGTGATTGTCGGTAAAGTCCTCAACGGGCGGTCGCATCATGACCGACGCGGCTGGCTTTCGTCGAAACAAGAAGATAAGGCATGATGCCTTCGAACCAAATCGCCAGGGACGGCCAGGCATGTTTCAGTCCAGACTCCTATCGATCCTCATCGCGACACTGATGCTCGCGTTCCAGGTATCCCCCTGCTCGTGCGGGATGATCTGTACTCACGAGCTTCGTTGCGAAGGCGAATGCCACCACGCCGAGAAACTGCATCACCGCTGCAGCCACCATCAATGCGATAAGAGTCGTTTCGACAGCGGTCTGATCTGGAAGTCGCCCACAGGGACTCCGCGCGATCATCAGCCTTGTCCGGAGTGCCTGCAAGCCGATCACATGATTCTACGCATCGTCGATCTCGATATTTCGCTCGTCGGAATTTCACGATACGTGACGCTCACTTGTTTTGACGCCTCGTTGATCGATGTTGCTCGCGGCGTTTTAAAGATAGATCGTCCACCCCCCACATTCAGGTCTGGAGTGATCCGGATGCAGGTTTAGGTTGAACAGGAATCGACCGTTGTTTCTATCCGATTCCCGTTCTCTTTCACCTGGAGCGATCTCATGAGCCCACAACGTTCTCTGAAAACATTCTCTCACGCTGCGTTACTCCTGATGGCTGTTTCTGGATGCGCGGGATCACGCAACGCCGTCGCAGACAAGTCTTACACACCACCACTGCAGCCAGTCACCGATCAGGCAGCAGCTCAAGTTCCGATCAAATCCGAGCCCTCCGTCCAGCTCGCCTCCGCTGATGCGATGTCTGCCGACGTTCGCCCAGCCGATGACAGCGCAACGAACGCCTCCAGCATTCTCCAGACATCCGCTCAAGGAACAGTCGGATTGACGCTGGATCAGTTCGAGCAACTGGCCATGTCGAACAACCCGACGCTGTCACAACAGGCTGCTTCCGCTCAGGAAGCCAATGCTCTCCGCTCGCAGGTCGGCCGCAAAGCCAACCCAACCGTGGGCTACAACGCGACTCAGTTGGCTGATAAAAACACCGACCAGCACACCGTCTTTATCGAGCAGCAGTTCGTTACCGCCAATAAGCTGCAATTGAACGAACAGGTCATGCGACAGGCGGTCGAAGTCCAGCGATGGAACTACCAGTCGCAGACCTACCGCGTCATGACCGATGTCCGCATGCGGTTTTATGAAGCCCTCGCCGCCCAGAAACGCCTGGAAATCATCGAAGAATTCCGCGGCGTCGCTTCTCAAGGGGTCGACTTGGCTCAAAAACGCAACGAAGCTCTCGAAGCTGCCAAGACCGATGTTCTGCAGGCTCGCATTCAGCTCAACGAAGTCGATGTCCAGCTGCAGCAGGCTCAGTTTGCCTATAACGCCGCTTGGAAGGAACTTGCCTCCGTCGTTGGCGTGCCCTATCTGCAACCATCAAAGCTTGCTGGTGAACTTCCCACAGAAGCCTCGCTGACCAACTGGGATCAAACCTTCGAGAACCTATTACAGACGAGCCCGGAACTCCACGCCGCCCGTGCGAAAGTGGCAAAGGCTCGTGCGAACCTGTCCCGTCAGGAAGTCCAGGCGATTCCGAACATCACCGGCCAACTCGGCGCCGGGATCGATCGCGGGACCGAAAACGGTTTGATCAACCTGCAAGTGAGTGCCCCGATTCCTGTCTTCAATCAGAACCAGGGGAATATCTCCGCTGCGTACGCCGCCTACTGCAAAGCCACGCACGAAGTCAGACGCCTCGAAATGGACATTCAGGCCCGCTTAGCTCAAGTCGCCAAGGAATACGATTCTGCACGGGTCGCTGTCGAGAAGTACAACAAACAGATCCTGCCGCAGGCGCAGGAAACCCTCGACCTCGCTGAGCAGGCTTACAACGCCGGTGAGTTCGCGTTCCTGCAGGTGCTCGTTGTGCGACAGACGTTCTACGAAGCCAACCTGCGATACATCGAGTCGCTGTCGAACCTCGCGACGGCTCAAGCTCAGGTCAACGGATTGCTGCTCACTGGCGGTCTCGATGCTGTCGAAGATGCTGGTCTCGATGATGGACTCCGTGGCCAGACATTCGGCCAGGAATGATGTTGTCACATTGGTATCAGGGTGTTTTCAATCTGCGTCAAGTTTTGCCCGTTCACTGCGGGCAGACTTAGGCGTAGACTGAATCCAGCCAGCGGTTTGTATCAAATCTGCGGGGCTCACTCGGCTCTGGCATCCCGATTGCTATGTCATGATTCCGGAAATCCTCGGCGTCCTTGGGAACTGTCTCAAGTTCAGCCTGACCTTGACACGATGAAGAAGATGGGTCATGTTCTGACCCCTGCAATCCGCATAACCGTGAAAGTCTTCCATGTTCTCCCTGTGCCTCAAACTGCTGACGATCGTGACCTTCACTGGTCATGTGATGCTTGGCTGTTGTGCACACCATGTTCATGGGACCGAAGTTGTTGCGAGTGATGATTCGATCACAGTCGTCGTCGAACATAAGCATGCTCACTCGAACTGCAGCCATCATCACAGCCCGATGGAATCGACAGGCAATTCTGCTGATGAGCAGCCTTCTGAGCATCCAGAACACCACGACGACTGCGATGAATTGGAATGCTCCTACGTCGAATCCAACGACACGGTGACCCTGGTGGACATCTCTTCCTGGGCCCTTTTCGACCACGTCAATTTTCTGGTCACAAGCTCACCCGTTGCTTTGCAAGCCTCGACAATTGGCCATGATTTACCGGATATCAGCTGTCTCGGCTCCGCTTTAGAGTCCTGCGCGCACCTGCATCGCTGGCAGTTGTAAGACATTGCTTTTCCTGTGAGACGTCCGACGTGACGCCTCGGCTTTAATCGATTGCTGTTGAAGTCAGTTCGCAGCATCTCTCGTGAAATCGCTTCGATCTTCAAATCACATTCTGCGCGGATTTTGCCTCCTCACCGGTCGCGGGTCCGACGGAAATCCCAATTTGGGTGCATCATGACTTCTGCTCGTACGAACAACATTTCGAAATGGTTCTGGCGTCTGTGTGTGACCGGGATCGTCATCGCCGGGATCGCGACCTCTGGCATGTGGTGGCCACGCCTGTCGACCTGGATCGACCAAACGATTGCCGGCAGTCGTTCGAAATCGACTGAGGAAGCAGGCCATGGAGAGGAAGGTCACGATCATGATCACGGCGGACATGCCCATGCTCACGACGAGTCTTCGTCTCTGGAACTCACCGCGCAAGCCCGCAAGAATCTCGGCCTGACCGACGAGTTTCTCAAGCCCATCCAGCTGACCGACTACAAGCGGACGATCACGATCCCCGCAATCGTCGTCCCACGCCCCGGACGGACCCAGATCAAAGTCTCCACTCCACTGACGGGCGTTGTCACACACGTTCATGCTGTCACTGGTGAAGCCATCCAGCCCGGCACGCTGATGTTCGAGCTACGACTGACACACGAAGACCTTGTCACTACACAAACACAGTTCCTGCAATCGCTGGGGGAACTGGAGGTCGAGAATCGAGAAATCGTCCGACTGGAAGAAGTGACAGCCAGCGGAGCCGTTCCCGCCAAGACGCTGCTCGAACGACGCTATGCCAAGGAGAAACTCGAAGCTCTTCTGAGCGCTCAACGCGAAGCTCTGAAGTTGCACGGCCTCTCCGAGCGGCAGGTCAACGAAATTGTTCAGAAAAGACAGCTCCTGCGAGATCTCAGTATCGTTGCACCCGCCATTGATGAACATGACCATGAGGAAGATGACTCCGAACTCAAACTCAGCGGCCTCGCGAGAACGATTTCCTTTCGAAATCATCCCGCCAGCCAGGCTCCGATGATCATCGAGCAACTCAATGTTCACAAAGGTCAATCGGTCACCGCGGGCGAACTCCTTTGTACCCTCGCCGATTACGATCTTCTCTACATCGAGGGCCAGGCTTTCGAACAGGATTCGTCGGCCATCACCAAGTCCGCTGAGATGGGTTGGCCCGTCTCCGCCGTCTTCCCGAATGAAGGGAATGAAGCCGTCCTCGACGATTTGAAGCTCGCCTTCGTCGGCAACGCGGTCAACGCAGAGACCCGGTCGCTCTCGCTGTTCGTCAATCTTCCCAACCAGATTATCCGGGATCAGACCAACCCCGAAGGCCAGCGTTTTGTCTCCTGGAAATACCGCCCCGGTCAGCGCCTTCAGCTCCGCGTTCCCGTTGAAGAGTGGAAGGAACAGATCGTCGTCCCCGTCGATGCGGTCGTTAAAGACGGAGCCGACTGGTACGTCTTCCAGCAGAACAGCGACCACTTCGACCGCGTCCCGGTCCACGTCAAGTATCGAGACCAGTCGAGCGCCGTCATCGCCTACGACGGCACGATCTATCCCGGCGACGTCATCGCGCTCCGCTCGGCCCATCAGATGCAGATGGCCCTCAAAAACAAATCCGGCGGCGGAGTCGACCCCCACGCCGGCCACAACCACTGATGTCTTATCTCCATGCCATGGCCTCGGCTCCGCGTGGCTATGCGATCGATTCTTCTTGCATCTGACTAAGCCCTAAGCACCAATCCCTAAGCCCTCTTCAATGCTCAACGCCATCATCCAATTTGCTCTCCGACAGCAACTGCTGGTCATTGCCTTTGCCCTCTTCCTGATCGGATACGGCGCCTGGCAGACCACGCAGATGCCGATCGATGTCTTCCCGGATCTCAACCGCCCGCGTGTCGTCATCATGACGGAAGCGCCGGGGATGGCACCGGAAGAAGTCGAGTCACTGATCACGTTTCCCCTCGAAACAACGATGAACGGCGCCAACGGCGTGGAAGCAGTCCGTAGTTCGTCGGGTGTCGGTATTTCTGTCATCTATGTCGAATTCGCGTATGGCACCGATGTCTACACCGACCGCCAGATTGTCGCGGAGCGGATGCAGATGGTGCAGGATCGACTCCCCACAGGGATCACTCCACAACTCGCACCGATCTCCTCGATTATGGGGCAGATCCTTATGCTCGCCATGTGGAGCGATGATCCTGCGACCGATCCGATGGAACTTCGCACCGATGCGGACTGGATCGTCCGCCAACGCCTGCTCACCATCCCGGGCGTCTCGCAAATCTTCGTCATGGGAGGGGAACGCAAACAGTTCCAGGTTCGAGTCGATCCAGAAGCACTTCTCCGCTTCGGCGTCACGCTGGAACAAGTGGAAGCAGCCGTCCGTGCCAGTAACGAGAACGCCACCGGTGGCTATCTCGACCGACAGGGGCCCAGTGAACTTCTCGTTCGTGCTCTCGGCAGAATCCAAAGTATTCAGGATCTGCAGAAGGTCGTCGTGACGATCCGCGATGGACGTCCCGTCGCTCTCAGCCAGGTGGCAGAAGTTATCGAAGGTGCTCAGGTCAAGCGTGGCGACAGCTCTGCCTGGATGCGGTCCGATAATAAGTCCTGGTCGGGCGGCCCTGCTGTCATCCTCACCATCAATAAGCAACCCGGTGCTGATACCCGCCTCGTCACAGAGAACATCGAGAAGGCCATTAAAGAACTCAAACCTTCCTTGCCCGACTCTGTCCGCGTCATGCCGGTCTATTCGCAGAAACACTTCATCGAACGAGCTGTCGATAACGTCGTAGAAGCCCTTCGAGATGGTGTCATCCTCGTCGCGATCATTCTCTTCATCTTCCTGATGAACGTCCGCACGACCTTCATCACGCTGACCGCGATCCCTCTCTCGCTTGTTATGACAGCCGTGGTGTTCGCGATCTTCGGCTTTTCGATCAACACAATGACCCTCGGCGGGATCGCCGTCGCGATTGGGGAACTCGTCGATGACGCCGTCGTTGATGTCGAGAACATCTTCCGCAGGCTCCGGGAGAACCGTCTCGCCGGCAATCCGCTGCCCCCGCTCGTCGTCGTCTACCGAGCCAGTACCGAGATTCGGAACTCGATCGTCTTCGGCACGATCATCGTCATCCTTGTCTTCCTGCCTCTGTTCGCACTCGGCGGGATGGAAGGCAAACTCTTCGCACCGATGGGAGTTGCCTACATCGTCTCGATTCTTTCCTCGCTCATCGTCTCACTGACCGTCACGCCAGTGTTGTCCTACTGGCTGCTGGCGGGCAATCGGCACACCCACGAAGAGAAAGACGGTTTCTTCCTGCGTGGTCTCAAATTTGTCGGGGAGAAAGTCATCCGTTTCAGTCTGAGTTTCCCGTACCTCAACCTCGGCGTCACGCTCGCTGCTGTGGTTGTGGCAGGGCTCTTCGTCACTCGACTGGAACGAGACTTTCTCCCCGCTTTCAATGAAGGGACGATTCAGCTCAACGTCGTCCTCCCGCCTGGTACTTCACTGGCAACCTCCAACGACATCAACCGCACAGTCGAGGAAGAACTCAAAAAGATCGACGACCTCGAAAGTTTCGCCCGACGCACTGGCCGCGCTGAACTCGATGAACACGCCGAAGGGGTCAACATGACCGAGTTCATCATCGAGCTCGATCCCAATTCCCCTCGCACACGCGAACAGCAGCTCGATGAAATCCGCAGCGCCATGGAGCACATCCCCGGTATCGTCACGGCGGTCGAACAGCCAATCGCCCACCTGATCTCCCACATGATCTCCGGCGTCAAAGCCCAGATCGGTATCAAGATCTATGGCGATGACCTCGACCTCCTGCGTCAAAAAGCGGAAGCCATGAAAGCGGAGATCGCCCTCGTCCCCGGCGTCACTGATCTGCTCATCGAACCTCAGGTCATCATTCCTCAATTGCGCATCGAACTTGATCGAGACAAACTCCTTCTTTATGGACTCTCCGCTGCTGACGTCAACGAGTTCATCGGCACCGCGATGAACGGGACGACTGTCTCTGAAGTCCTCATTGACCAGCGCACGTTCGACCTCGTCGTTCGCCTCAATGAAAACTATCGCGAAGACATCGACGCCCTGAAACGCCTCTCGATCGAAATCCCCGATGGAGGGACCGTTCCCCTCTCCGCTGTCGCCCGTATCTATGAATCGGGCGGTCCCAATACCGTTAATAGAGAGAACGTCCGACGACGTGTCGTCATCCAGTGTAATGTCTCTGATCGAGGCGTCGTCGATGTCGTCAACGACATCAAAAAAATCGTCGCGCCGATCGAGATGCCACCCGGCTACTTCGTCGAATACAGCGGACAGTTTGAAAGCCAGCAGTCCGCCTCGCGTGTCATTGCGGCCCTCTTCGTCGTCGCGATGCTTGGCGTCTTTCTGGCACTCTACACCATGTTCGGCTCGGCCAATCTTTCATTGCAGGTGATGGCGGCTCTCCCGATGGCGTTCATTGGCTCGGTCGCGGCACTTGTTTTAACGGGCCAGACACTCACGATCGCCGCGATGATCGGCTTCATCTCCCTGACTGGAATCGCCGCCCGCAACGGAATTCTCCTGCTCAATCATTACCTCCACCTCGTCCAGCACGAAGGGGAGGGCTTCACGCATCACATGATCATCCGCGCCGGCCTGGAACGTCTTTCCCCCGTTCTGATGACGGCTTTAACGGCAGGCATCGGTCTCATCCCCCTTGTCCTCTCCGCTGGCGAAGCCGGGAAAGAAATCCTCTACCCCATCGCGACCGTCATCCTCGGCGGGCTGATCAGTTCGACATTACTCGACTTTTTCGTCCATCCGGCTTTGTTTCTTCTGTTCGGTCTCAAAGATGCTGAACGCGTAGTGCGCACATCACGTCAGACAATTGAACTGACAGAAGAACATAATGCAGGTCACAATTCCGCCCCTTCTCCCTTGAGGGGAGAAGGGGCCCGAAGGGCGGATGAGGGTGAGCGATAGGCACAATTTCGCCTTCGATGTTTCAATCAAACTCCGGGCAATTTCGCCTCTGACATTATTCACAACCTTAACCAACAACTTCTCAAGGACTCTTCCCATGATACGTTTCCAAGCCTCCTTTCTATCTGCCATCTTGACTTGCCTGACAATCCCCGTCGTGGTTCAGGCCCAGGGACATTCTCACGATGATCATAATCATGCCGAAAATGGCGATCATAACCATTCGGGCGAAACTCTCGGCTTTCAGCTGGCCGACTGGAAAGAAGCCCACTTCGACGATCCTTCCAAAGCCGAGCAACACTTCCAGACCCTCAAGAAACTCGGCTGCGAAGTAGAAAAAGGCGGCCACGCCGGCCACATTGATGTCCGCTACCGTGTCAAAGAGTGGAAGACTCTCAACGTCGCCAGCCACGACCTCGCCCACCAGTGGGAAGGCTGGCTGAAAGGCGCCGGCTTTGACGTCTTCCACGGCCACAAAGACGCCGCCTTCTCTCAAGGCCCCGAAGCCGTCGAGTTTCGCCTGGTCACCTGGAAAACGATCCACAGTAACGGTGGCAACGAACAGGCCCAGATCGTCGACACGCTCAAGAAAGTCGGCTGCGAAGTAAAAGTCGATCAGCATGACGGCCACACCGACATTAAATACCGCTCTCCCGTTTGGACCGACATCCACCTGGCCGATCACCACACCGCCGAAAAATGGATGGGATGGCTAAAAGCCAATGGCTTCGAAACACAGCACGAACACTAATCATTCATATTCTTCTTATAGGGCGGCTGCTGCAGCCAACCTCTGTCTAAGTAGATCATCAGAAGTGGCGGTTGCAGCAACCGCCCTACTCAATACACTTATCTCTTTCATTGAAACTTGCTGGAGCAACTCATGAAACGCATCATCATTACCTCCGTTCTGGTCCCCTCGCTCGCTCTCTCCTTCACCGGCTGTGCCGAAAAGCCAACCACCCCCAATAACAGTTCCGTCTCCGTCAACGAACCGCCACCGCCAACGGTCGATAGCCATGCCCACGCCCATGCCAGCGAAGGCCCGCACCATGGCGATCTGATCGAACTCGGCAACGAAGAATACCACGCCGAAATGACTCACGATGCCGAGTCCATCACGATCTACATCCTCGACGGTTCCGCCAAAACCGCCGTCCCGATTGAAGCCACCGAACTCACCATCAACCTCCTCCAGGACGGCAAACCCGCCCAGCACAAACTGACTGCCACACCCGCCGCAACGGACCCGACCGGCAAGTCATCCGTCTTCACACTCAAAGCCCCCGGACTCGTTAAGGGGATCGAATCCCACGACGCTGCCCCCAAGCTCAACGTCACCATCGACGGCAAAGCCTACCGCGGCGAAATCAAACACAGCCATGACCATGATCACGACCAGGATCATGACCATTAATCGAAGACGACACTCGACCATTCATCCCTTCTCACGACATGGAGAAGGGTGAATCTCCAGATCATCGTCTCGCTGACGCGTCAGTCGACTGACGTTGACATGGCGACACTTTCTGAGCGAACATCCGACCGCCGGGCCTAAGCCCTGAAAACGCTCGCCATGCGAAAACGGAGTTTCGTGATGAAATCGTTCCACCTGTGTGCCAGTCTGGCAATCCTGTTCGTCGCAGTAACCTGCAAAGCTGAAGACATCCTGATGCAGGTCCAGTCCGTCGTCGAAGGGAGAGCGACTGCCGATGGCAAGCCGATCATTGTGGAGTCCACAGAAGTCATCGTGACTCCCGGTTCATCGTTCCACACAAGGACTCGAAACGGTGACAAGTGGATGATGATCCAAGGGAAGCTGAGCCAGCCGGTCGACGGGAAGTATTATGTGGAGTATAGCCACAAAAAAAACGTCAAGCCCGCATTGGATCACTATGGGGTATTGTCACCTGTGGTGAATGTCACGGCGATTCGAACTGAGAATGTCGAAATGGAAAAGCCGATGTCCATTGGACTGACGATTATGCCTGTCCCCTGGAAGGGTGCGCGAGGGCGAGTTCGCAACAGTTCGACATACGATGGGCTGGTTAGATGCGAGTTGATTTTGAAGCCAGCCAAAAGAGAGTTTGAGGAGTGGCCGAGAGTTCTTCCGATGGAGGATTTATCACCGGTACCCGTCAAGACCACAGAATGGAGCATTGGCCACAGCTGGTTTTCAGGGCATAAGGTCCGCACAATCGAGTTCCGAAGTGAGAGCCGGCCGAGGGTGTTTGAAATCTCACTGCCAGGGAGTGGCTCGCCATTCGCGTTGGGAGATCGCGACTTGGTACCGAAAGCCCCCGAAGCAGGGAATTGAGTTACGGCCCGACAACCCCAGCCTCTTCCCGTTTCTGCTTGCGCTCTTTCGCATTGTTGACCATCGGCCAAACTGGATCATCTTTGTGGGACGACGCCATCAGACTCTCAGCACGTTCAACCAGTTCCGGATACTCCTTGCCGATGTCATTCTTCTCACTGACATCATCCGCAAGATTGTAAAGCTCTATCGGCTTCCCGGGCCCCTGACGGATGGCTTTGTAGTCGCCAAAGCGAACGGCCTGGATAGAAGGGCCTTCATGGAGTTCCCAGTAGAAGGACTCTCGTTCGGGGGCAGGGCCGCCTTTGAGGAACGTGACGAGGGACAGGCCGTCGGTTGGGGGGCGTAGGGACCAGAGCAGAGCCAGGACTTCGTCGAGTTCGTCTTCTGTCATCGAGCCCGAGATCTGTACCTGATTGCTAATGACGTCCTGCAGGTTTGGTATGGAGTAGAGCTTGTTGAAGAAAATCAGTCCGAGTTGACGTCGGAAGCCGTCGTCAGTCGGGCGGTATTTGTAGGTTAATGACTGCATGTCTTGGGCACCGTGTTCATCGAACTCGATGTGGATCACGAGGCTTTCAAAGTCATTTTTGACCTTGGTCGCGGTCTCGATACGGGAGGCGCTGATGGCCTTGAACTCTCCATCATCAAGGACGACGAGCGCTTCTTCCTGTGGCTTGGCGTCGACGAGCTTCTTTCGTATCAACGCATCGGACCCAATGGTGCTGATTTTGATGTGATCTTTCTCATCAGTTGCGATCGGAATCCAGCGGGCGACGGCATTGTCTGCTTTGACCTCCTTCATCTCGAAGTCATCCATCGTCATTTTCGCTGCCTCCCACAGAGCGGCGTGATCTCGCTGGTTAGCGACAATCGCGAACATGCCAGTGCTTGGGTCCGGTTCCGATGACAAGCCTGCCAAGTCGCGCACCGTCGGCATCATATCCCAGAACGCCCAAGGCTCCTCCGACACACGTCCCGCCGGAACTGTCCCTGGCCACCACGAAATCGCGGCTTGTCGCAGGCCGCCTTCGTACAGGCCGCGTTTGAAGCCTCGCAGCTTGCCATCCATCGACTCATTAAAGAACTTGCCGATCTCGGAATCGGGCGCCTGTTGGCTGCCGTTGTCGCCAGTAAAGATGACGAGCGTCTTCTTGTCGAGGTTGAGTTCTTTGAGCAGATCGAGAAGGCGTCCGACGTCGCTGTCGAGACGGGTGACCATCGCGGCGTAGGTCTTTTGTTTCTCGGTCCAGGGTTTGTCTTTGTAGATGCCGAGATCATCAATCTCCATTTTGTTATGCGGCAGTGTCGCGGCATAGAAAAGGAAGAACGGATCGGCTTTGTGGTCACGAACCCATTTGAGTGTTTCATCTGCGAGGTAGTTCTGGGCGTAGCTGACTTTCGCGTTCTTGCCGTCGTTGCCGGGGAGTTCAAAACGCTGGTCGTCGTTATACAGATGGGTTGGAAAGTAGGAGTGGGCGTGTCGCTGGCAGTTGTAGCCGTAGAAGTGATCGAAGCCGACTTTCAGCGGGCTGCCGGTCGTGTGGAACATCCCCATGCCCCATTTACCGACGCAAGCCGTCGAATAGCCCTGGAGCTTAAGGAGGCTGGCGAGCGTCGGTTGGCCTTGAGGGAGAGGACATTGGCCTTCGGGCTGGGCTTCGTAGTTGGCGCGAACGGGACAGTGACCGGTGTGAAGTCCTGTCATCAACGAAGCTCGGCTGGGGGCGCAGACGCTGGTGCCGCTATAGGCCTGGGTGTAGCGGGTCCCTTCGGCGGCCATCTGGTCGAGTCGTGGTGTCTGGATGAGTTGTTGGCCGTAGCAGCCGAGGTCGCCTTGTGCGAGGTCATCGCAGAGGATGTAGATGATGTTAGGGAGATCGTTGGCGTGAGCAGGTGAAATGAAACAGGCTCCCATCAACGCCAGACTCAAAAAAGCAACGCGTAACATCAACGTCTCCCGTGCTTGTCCTGGCACGATCAATTTGGAGGTCATGCCTTCATCGCACTGACTGTAGACAAGCAGTGAGCGCGATGCAACGCGAGTCCGCGACTCAGATGAAGCATGGTCGCTTCGTCCTCCCGCTGCCCCGTGCATGAAGATAGTTTTAAAAACAGACTCTGCGCATTGGGATTCGAGGTAAGGGTGATAACGGTTTCGGGAACGCGGATCCGTCGAAGTTTCCGCAAAGGGTCTCATGAGGTTGAATCGGAAGGCGGTCGCCTTACAATGCGAGAACACCATTTGATGGTGCCTGCTGGAATTCCCTCCTGACTCTCCTTCCACATTGATGTGCAAAGGCAAGCCCCTATGCCAAGTCGAACTGATCGCTTCCTAGCATTCACTTTCGTGCTGTTCTCCCTGGCGACTGCTCACGCTGCGGAGCCGATCGCGAAAGTGCCTCTGGGACTGCCTGCGATTGTGAGCCCCAAAGACAATCCCCTCACCCCCGAGAAAGTCGAACTCGGCAAACAGTTGTACTTCGATAACCGACTCTCGCGCGATATGACGATTTCGTGCGCCTCCTGCCACGATCCTGCAAAAGGCTATTCGAATGGTGCAGACGTCGCTGAAGGCTTCGGCGGAGCCAAAGGTGGACGCAATGCTCCAACGGTCCTCAACACAGCCTATCAGACGTTTCAGTTCTGGGACGGTCGCGCTGGATCTCTCGAAGAGCAGGCACTCGGCCCTCTGCAGAATCCGATCGAGATGAATATGACACTCGATCTGGCCCTCTCTCGGCTCAAGGAAATCAAAGGCTATCGCGATCAGTTTCAGAAAGTCTTCGGAACCGATGTCACCGAAGAGGGAGTCGCAAAAGCAATCGCGGCTTATGAACGAACCGTCCTCGCCGGCGATTCCAATTACGATCGTTACAAAGCAGGCGACAGCAGTGCCCTCAACGCTCAAGAGAAAAAAGGGATGGACCTCTTCTTCGGCAAGGCCAACTGCTCCTCTTGCCACGCCGGCCCAAACTTCACAGACAACGCCTTTCATAACATCGGCGTCGGCATGAACCAGGCCAAACCCGACGTCGGTCGTGCCGAGATCAGTAAGCTCGAAGGTGATACCGGCGCCTTCAAAACTCCCACCTGCCGCGACCTAGCCCTCTCCAGCCCTTACATGCACGACGGAAGCCTCAAAACCCTCAAGGAAGTCGTCGAGCATTACAACAAAGGTGGCCACCCCAACGACTACCTCGATGAAGAAATCTACCCTCTCAACCTGACCGCCGACGAAATCGACGCTCTCGTCATCTTCATGGAAACCGGCCTCCGCAGCCACCAATACCCCGATCACAAACCACCCAAACTCCCTGAGTAAAACAAAACGGAAGACCAAATCAGGAAAATGAACCACAGATAAACACTGATGGACACAGATAAGAGAAGTTGAATCATCCATTTCTTATCTGCGTCAATCTGCGTTCATCTGCGGTTCAATTTTCTTTTTTCTCATCCGTGTTTCTCCGTGTCCATCCGTGGTTCTCTTCCTCGGTGGGACGAACTTCCAACCCGAATTGCAATCATGGACATAAACAGCCATGATGAACGAACGCGATTTCCGGTCGATACCAGAATTGACCTGTCACGTTCATCCTTGATTCTGCTCCCACGAAAGGACTGCCATGAAACCTGCCACTGTGTTCTCGTGCGCTCTGACGACACTGATTGCTTCGTCGCTGCTGAATGCCGCTGAACCTGCTCCAAAACCTCTCGCCAAAGAGTTCGATAACCCCTGCGGAATCACCGTCCAGCCCACGACCGGCCATCTCTTCGTCGCCGCTCGTGACGGAATCTACCGCGTCGACCCCACGACCGGTCAAAAGTTCGCCGAAGTAACCGGATACCCCACCGACATCTACGGCAAAGGTCCAAAGTACAACGTCGGACCAATGGGCGTCGCATTCGTCAATGATGTTCTGGCTGTCGGCGATGGAAGCCGTCCAGATGCTCAAGAGCTAGTTCGCTTTTATCAAGTCGGTACCAAACCGGCTGCCAAGCCAGTCGAAGAAACATCGGCAGTCGCAACCGTTGGGCCGATCGTCGGTGGAGAAGCATCCGCCAAGGGCGAAGGCAACTTCTACGCGATCGCCGTCAAAGGCAATGATATTTACATCACTGCTAACGGCGATGACACCAAAGGCTGGGTTCTGAAGTCTGGATTCGAAGGTGGGAAAGCTGCTGATCTGACACCGCACCTGGCAACCAAGCCCGAAGTCGGCGTCGATGCCCCGGTCGGTATCACCATCGGCCCTAAAGGCGAACTCGTGATCGGCCAGATGGGCGAAGTCAACGTCCCCGGCGACAGCCTGCTGACCATCTATGATGCAGACTCCAAGAAGCTGCTGAAAAGCTACAAGACCGGCCTACATGACATCGCAGGTCTGGCCTACAGCCCCAAGACCGGCAAACTGTACGCCGTCGATTTCGCCTGGGTCGATGTGACTCAAGGCGGCCTGTTCGAGCTGACCGTTTCTGGCGACGAAGTGAAGGCAACAAAAGTTGCTTCCCTCCTCAAACCAACAGCATTGACCTTCGGTGCGGATGGCAGCCTGTTCGTCACCATCTTCGGCGATACCGAAGCTGGCAATCCTACTCCAGGTTCTGTCGTGAAGTTTGCACCGGGACTGTAAAGCCGCTGATTGATTGAAGAGAATGAGAGCCGTGGTCATTGAAGAGTGGCCGCGGCTTTTCATTGATATGTCGCGATGTGATGACGTCAATCGAATAGGCTTGTCTCTTCGCCCTTCCTGCTTCATCCTTTACTTTCTCAATCACTTCACATACCTCGAATGAGTCCGCCATGGTTTATCTCAATCGCATCTATACCAAGTTTGGTGACGCAGGCCTGACTCAACTCGGCAATGGACAGGCTGTTCCGAAGACGTCATTGCGAGTGGCTGCCATGGGGGATGTTGATGAACTCAACTGTCAGCTTGGTGTCGTACTTTGCCATGAGAACGGTTCTCAGGACACGTTGTTCATACTCATGGCCCGACTGGCTCATATTCAGAATCAGCTGTTTGATCTCGGCGCAGACCTCTGCCTTCCCGACGAAAGTTCTGGTGAGCCGATCGCCAAGCTCAAGATCCTCGAACAGGATGTGCTTCAACTCGAATCATGGATCGATGATGTCAATGAGTCGCTTGCTCCGCTGAACAGCTTCATTCTTCCTGGAGGGTCACTGGCAGCAGCTGGCTTGCACCTGGCCCGTGCGATCTGCCGACGTGCAGAACGAACCTGCTGGCTGCTGAATAATGAGTCTGCGATCAATCCTCAGATCATGATTTATCTGAACCGACTGTCTGACTTTTTGTTCGTCGCAGCGAGAATTACGAACCAGCAACATGAAATCGAGGATTTTCTCTGGCGTCCCGGATCCGACCGCGCCGACTCATAACTCTGCTCTGCGATCTTTCGTCACACCCTCCCGCCAAATCTGCTCTTGCTCCATTTGCACGAACTAGCGAGAATTCCGCCCGATTACAGATACCCTTATACCGTCGGTACCCATGGAAGGAGACCCGGCTGTGATTCGTCGTGCCCCCGCTATTGCATTTATCGCTTTGTACCTCGGAATCCTCGGCTACGGCATTGTTGCCCACATGTTCTCCATGGGCACTGGCTCGCACGTCGGCATGTATTACATCGTCTGGGACATGTTCTGCGGCTGGTCTGGCTTTGAGCAGCGACACCACCTGATCGCAGAAGGGGAAAGCGGTCAATTCTACGACATCACTACCGGTCCCTGGGGTGACGTCCGACCATACGGACCACTCGAACGCCTCCACTACGATACCTATGCCATGCACACCCCGCGCATCGCACAAAACATTCTCAAACAAACTGCTCACGAGCCGATCACCAAAGTCTACATGATCGAAGAATACTGGGCCAAGAAGTACAACCTGCCCGACGCCTACTGGGCCGCGACACACCAGGAGCCCAAAGATCCCAAGCGTTATTACAGCACCCGCATGACTCTCACCAATGACTGTCAGAAATGGGTCACCTATCCGACATGGCTGCACAAACAGCAGTATGTGTTCTACATGGATAACCCGAAACTGCAGATGCTCGCCAAGAACAGTCGTCAATTCCTCAGGCCAAACTCGGTCTATCAGGCCAACCAGTTCGTTCCAATCGGCACGCTGCCGAGCGCCTCTCTGGACACCGGCGCGATCCAACCCGCCAGCTTCGAGATGATCACCGAATAAGCCAAACGCCCACTCCTCGCAACTTTCTGATTCACTTCGTTTGATTCAAACGGACATTATCGAGGACTCGATCCATGTCGCGCACAACCCAGCAGCCAGCCAGTTATTTCAGCCAGCTCGAACAATTCTTCTTTGCCAAAGAAGCCCCCTACGGCATGGCGCTGATGAGAATTGGTGTCTCCTCGGCCATGCTGTGGACGCACATCGTCCGCTTCCCTTACGCGCGAGAAATCTATTCGACCGATGGGGCGATTGCACAACTCTCGATGACCTTTGGACAAGGCAATTATGTTCCTGAGCTTGGCGGGACGGCAGCGGTCGCGCTCTATACCATCTTGATTTGTGCCTGCATTGGCTCGATCATCGGGTGGCAGACTCGGATCTGCCTGGCTCTCTCATGCCTCCTTTATACGTATTTCTCGATGCTCGATGCTCTGAGCACGATCACCAAATACTCAGTCATCGCATCGCATCTGCTGCTTCTTGCGTCCCTTGCTGACTCAGGGGCCATCTGGTCGGTCGATGCGTGGTTGAAAGGAAACCCGAAACGGAATCCCTTCCCGAGCCAGCCCTCTCGCATCACCCCGACATCTTATGTCTGGCCCGCTCGACTGACTCAACTGTTTATCGGCATCATCTACCTGGGGGCAGCCTGCACGAAGCTGCATACACCTGCTTTCTTCAATGGGGATCAGCTCAAGTACTGGATGCTGACTCAGATGAATCACGGCCACCCGCTTGGTGACTATCTTTCGATGCACCCTGCCCTCGTCGTTATCTCCTGTTACATCGCAGTGATCTGGGAAATCATGTTCATTTTCACGGTCTTCACGAAGGGCTGGCGTATCCCGATGCTCTTGATTGGCGCTGCGTTCCACATCGGAACAACATTGATGTTGGGCCTCGTCACGTTCCCGCTGGTCATGATTTCTGGTTACCTGGCGTTCTTGAAGACATCCGATGTCCAGTGGATGGCCCAGCAGTACCGCTATGTCAAACGACGTTACTTCCGCAATGTTTCTATCGCTTTGCCCCAACTGGGACTGAGCAGCTGGCAACCTGCACTGGCTCACTATTCTCTCTTGCTGTTCTCCTGTGTGATCGTGGTCGCGACGTCTGCTGGTGTGCAGGCAGAAAACTGGATGGACCCTTACAAAAAACGTGGCCCCAACGGACCTCTTCAACTCCAGCCGATGCCGATGGATAAGGTTGCAGAACTGTTCAAGCAGGAAGAACCTCTTCGCGAAATCGACCGTATCTTCTCCTTCCGTCTGGGGACTCTTGAAGTCAGTGAAATCATCATCGACCCGCGCACGGAATTCACTCAGGGAGACCTACTGGTCGCTCAGGTTTCTCTCACTCCGCCACACGGCGATATGTTCCTCGAATGCGTCCTCGTCGATGCCGATGGCGATCTCTTGCACCAGGAATATTACATCACCCCGCGAGACACCAACCTCGTGACGTTCCGTCTCAATATGTGTGAGACGCTGTTGCCCGGCAACTACGCGATGGTCCTTCGCGCCAACGCGAAAGAAGTCCAACGCCAACCGTTCACTCTGAAACCAGGCGTCTGTAAAGTTCCTCAGTGATCATGTCCGGCTGATCCCTGCATGATCGCTCCGCCCCTGTGCTCTGCTGTCACAGTCGGGGAAAATGCGCGGACTTTATCGACTATGATGCCACCCTTTTGCCGGATTCACCGGTGTCAACGTGAAACCGTTCAGCACACGGGAAAAGAATTTTTTCCATCGAAATCCTTTGATCCAAGGTCCTCGACACGACGTATAATTCAACAGAGGCAAGTGTTGATGCGATCGATCGCAGATCACTTCCTCCACCAGTTCAACGGCATCCAACTGCCGGAAAACTGGCGTCGTTACATGACGACGGACAGTCGTCATGTTGTTGGTCGAAGTATTTGAGAAAGGGTTTCTGTCATGCAAATTCTGGTCACCACTGACAATCACACCGAGGGACATGCCCGATTACACGACTACGTTCAAACCAAAGTCGAAACAACTTTGGCGCGATTCCAGCAGCGTGTGACGCGGGCGGAAGTTCACCTGAGCGACCAGAACAGCTCCGCCAAGAAAAGCGACGACCACCAGAAATGCGTCGTCGAAGTTCGCGTCAATGGGCTCAAGCCGATGAGTGTGTCACACAACGCCAGCAATCTTGAACTGGCCGTGACCGGCGCCGTCGAAAAGATGGAACGCGCCTTGGCACACACACTCGATCGACTGGCGGAAACGCACAAGTCGGGCTCACCCAAAGCCGCTGGCCTGGTCATGTAAACTGACCGGTTCGATAGACAATTTGAGTTCACATCAGGGACGGCTCTCTTACGAGGGCCGTCCTTTTTTCGTGGGATGTTTAGGGAATTGTCGTTGTAGAAGCTTGATGCGTTTGACCGCATTCATCATGAAGCTGGGATCTTTCGGCTGGCAAAGCACGTGTTGGTAGAGCCAATCACTTACCCGCCGACAGGGGAATGACGTAAGGCATTGAGGCGATCCTATTCGCTGTACCGTGCGCACAAAATGGGCAATTTTTGTGTCAATACTGAGTACGACCAAAGGGAGTCGCGCTACTTTTTTACAAAGGACCGAGACTTCCACAATTTTCACGGACAAAAAAGATTTCACGACTCATTTGAACGTAACTCGTTCGCACCATTTTCCTTATTCCGAATCAACGTGGACTGTACTGTGTACTGTTCAACACTAGAAACCGCTGTCAGGTCAGTGGGCGGGGCACTGGCCTTGCATACTTGACCAGACAAACCCTCCATCAATATTTTGACCCGATAATCATAAAAGGTTCTGAATGAGTACCGAATCGCCGTTTTCTCCGCGTATTGCTCAATACATCACCGACATCCGAGCCCGCATCGGGACAGTGGTGGTCGGGCAGGATGTTGTTGTGGAGCGTTTGCTCATTGCGTTGTTCTCATCGGGGCACCTGTTGCTGCAGGGGGTGCCAGGGCTGGCCAAGACGCTGCTGGTGTCGGTGCTTTCAAAGTCCATTTCGCTGGATTTCTCGCGGATTCAGTTCACGATCGACTTGTTGCCTTCGGACATCCTGGGCTCGGAGATTCTGGATCAGAAGACCAGTGAGTTCAAAGTTCAGAAGGGGCCGATCTTCACGAACCTCTTGCTGGCCGATGAAATCAACCGGGCGGCTCCCAAGGTGCAGTCGGCTCTGCTGGAAGCGATGCAGGAACGCAAAGTGACGATCGGGGGAACGACGTTTCCTCTCCCCGCGCCTTTCCTTGTGATCGCGACGCAGAACCCGGTCGAGCAGGCGGGAACATTCGAGTTACCCGAAGCGCAGCTGGACCGCTTCATGTTGTGTCACCGTCTGCGTTATCCGACGCCCGACGAGGAGAAGGAAGTTCTACGACGCAACGCGAACCTGGGAATTCGTCGCGATGGCAAAGGCGGAGCGATTGCCAAGACCGAGTTTGATGTGCTGGCCAACGAGCCCGTTGGCGGCCTGGAAGATCTGATCGCCGCGATGCAGGCGACGCATGAAGTCTACGTCAGCGATGCCTTCATTGAGCACATCTCAGCTATCGCCGAGAAGTCACGACGTCACCCTGCTCTGGAACTGGGAGCCAGTCCACGAGCCGGGATCGCGTTGATCAAGGCCTCGCGTGCCCGGGCGCTCATTCATGGTCGGGACTATGTCGTGCCTGAGGATCTGTATTCTCTGGCCGATGACGTCCTGCTGCACCGCATTCGACTCAACTACGAGGCGCTCGCGGACGGACTCACTGGCAAGATGGTGCTAGAAGAGATTCTCAGCGATGTGGGGCATCTGGCTAAGCCAGTGGCAAGTGTTTAAGAAGATTAGCCACAGAGTTCACAGAGGGATCAGAGGAAAAAGCAAAAGATTCTGTATTCCTCTTTCCTCGGTGATCTCTGTGGCTGGCTTCTTCTGGATTCTCCCGACGACACGGATGTCGAAAGTTTGCTTTAAGGCCATGATGGCCATTTTTACTTCTCTTCTCGACCTGAGTGTTCATGTCTCATCATGCAGTTCTTTCTGATCAGGAGTTTCTCGATACGAGACGCTTTCTGATTGCGGCCAAGCGGTTGGCCAATGATCTTTCATACGGCACCGATCCGTCGCCTTATTTGGGGTCGGGGACGGAGTATGTACAGTCGCGGCCTTATCAGATCGGCGATTCGATTCGTTCGATCGACTGGCGGGTGACGGCACGCACGGGCAAGCCGTTTGTCAAAGAGTACAAGGCGACGAAGGCGTTGCCCTGTTATCTGCTGGTAGACACGTCGGCTTCGATGACAGTCAGTTCGCTGCCGCGCAGTAAGTACGGGCATGCGGTGATTGTCGCGGGTGGATTGGCGCTGGCGTGCCTGGATCGAGTCAGCCCGGTGGGGATGATCGCGGTAGGGGATCGAGATCTGCGGATTCAGCCGTCATTATCTCGGGACCAGATCCTGACGTGGCTGCATCAGCTCAAGAAGTATCGCTTTGATGAGGCAACGACTTTGGGAGAACGGATTACCGAACTCACGCCCCGCCTGACCAGTCGGGCGATGGTGCTGATTCTGAGTGACCTCCATGATCCCGGTGCGGTGGGAGCAATTCGCCTATTGGCGCAGAATCATGATGTGTGCGTCCTGCAGTTCCGCGATCCAGCCGAGCGAAGCATGACGGGGACCGGGTTCGTGCGAGCCCGTGAAGCAGAAACAGGGCAGACGTTTTTAACCCGAGGCAAACAAAGCCTCGTGAAGCAATTCGGCCTGGAGCAAAGCCTGAAACGTGGCGGGGTCGATCATTTGATTATTGATACGGACAAGCCGTATGAGAAAAACCTGACCCGCTTCTTCGGCCAGCGAAGTATTCTGGGACGGGGGGCGCGATGAGAAAAGTTCTTATTGCGTTTGTACTCAATGCGTGGGTAGGGATCGTGGCGATGGTCACTCCTGTTTGTGTTATCGCAGGAACGGATCGCCCCGCTGTGCCAAGTACGGAAGTGGGGATTTCGACGACGATGGAAGATGTGGTCATCAGTGGGTCACTCGTCCGGGCGAAGATGATTGCTGACAGCATGACGCCCGTGGTTTTGCGAGTCTTGTCGTCTGAACCGGTGGATGGTGGGTATCGATATGATCTGGAGTTTTATGCTCTGGAGCCGGGAGATCATAATCTGGCTGACTATCTGGAACGGACCCAGGCGGGGGTAAGTGTGCCCGATCTGATGGTACGAGCCGTCACCTCGCTGGCTGATCCCAATGCGATTGAGTTGCGAGGACAGGTTTATCGCGCAACCTCATGGTTCCCGTGGTACACGGTGACGATGGGCGTAGCCATTGTTATGTGGTGTGCAGGACTGTGGTGGCTTCTCACAAGTGGGAAAAAGGCTGTTGTTTCTGAGCACCATGATGTGGCCCAGACGCTGACCGCGATGGAGCAGCTAGTGGCTCGGGTGGGTGAGCGACAGAGTCACCAGTTGAACAACACCGAGCAGGCGGAACTCGAGCGACTGGTCTATCTCATCTGGCGTGAACTCAAGGGGATCGATGCGGATGCAGCCGAAGCAGTGTTGTCGCTGAAGGGTGATCCCCAGGCGGGACCGATGTTGCGCAAATTCGAACAATGGCTGCATACTCCGAAAAGAGGCTCTCTGGATCTGAGTGAGATGCTCCAGGAACTGCGTGAGCGAGCGGAGGTAGCAGTCGTATGATCAGTTTTACATCGCCTTGGGTCTTGGCATTGCTCGTCGTACCAGTGGCACTGATGGCGTGGGTTTGGAGACGCCAGCGTGGTCGTGTCGCGATGCCAT
>SXPC01000138.1 GCA_005778225.1 Planctomyces sp.
ATGATGACCTCGTTCGCGTTCATCCTGGGGGTGGTCCCGTTGGCGATTGCGACAGGTCCAGGGTTCGAAATGCGTCAAGTACTAGGAACCGCCGTCTTTTTCGGGATGCTCGGCGTGACGTTCATGGGATTGTTCCTGACGCCAACGTTTTATGTCCTCTTGCGACATATTTCGCTGTGGATCAATCCGAACAACATCTTCCATGCTCACGGCGAAGCAGCCGAGCGAACTGATATTGCAGACGAAAAAGGGGCTGCGCCACATCACTAGGCAAGAAGCACAGTGATCGAGCCTGAAAGGACTGTTGAGAGGATTTCCAGATCGACTTTTCCGCCAACTCTCTGACTAAACAGGAGTTGCGCGCGATAAAGATCGAATAAATGCCCATTGAAATATCACAAAAAGCCGATATTCTTTATCGTGTCTCCTGAAGACACTCCCTCCGTTTGACGGCTTCCGCCTCGCGTCTCGAGTGCAAGGTCGTCCCCTCCTGTTTCCCCTGCCTGCGTTCTTCGACACGATGTCGGATGGGCATTTTGCACGTCCGCAACCTGTCGACTCGATGGCAAGTCATCCCACCGCCCGGAAGTTTCGTGCTTATGAAGCCAGAAACCTGCCATTATTCTGTCCGCATGTTTGGACTGGCAGTTCTGTTTTGCCTGCCTGGATCTCTATCGGCCGCCGATCAGAAACTGGCTGAAGGGGCAGCGTTTCTGCAGAAATACTGCTACGACTGCCACGGCAACGGCGCCAATGAAGGCGAGGTTGCACTCGGCAATGAAGGGGAGTTAGACAAAGTCCTCGGCGATCACAAACTCTGGGGCCGCGTCTGGGATAACGTACTCACCGGAGCGATGCCTCCCGCCGATATGCCACAACCGACTGAGGAAGAAAAGCGGGCTTTCTCGAAGTGGGTCGGCGGTACGGTCTATCATCTGGACCCTGCTAAACCTGCTCCGGGTCAGGTCGTGATTCGACGACTGAACCGACCGGAATATCACTTCGTCATCCTGGACATGTTTGGCATCGACTTCTCGGTCGAAGAAAACTTTCCGCCGGATGATACCGGGTATGGCTTTGACACGATCGGTGATGTCCTTTCGATCCCGCCCTCGCTACTCGAAAAATACTTTCTCGCTGCCGAGTCGATTGCAGGACAGATTCGCGACCATGCCACCCCGCGCATGCCGGTGCACCGTCCGGAAAAGAACAAAACAATTAAGGACTCCCCAGAGTTCTCAGAGATCAAACAATTTGAATTCAATATCAAGAAGGCAGGCGATTATCGCGTTGATGCGCATATTATCGCTGGTGGTGAGTTTTCGCCGTATAACGGAACCGTCGATGTGATGCTGGCCCGCGGCGATGATGTCGTCAACAAGTACCAGATCAACACTCTCGACCCGGGAAAAGCCATCACACGAATTGATCTCGACGATACAATCCACCTTTCCGCAGGTAAGCATTTCATTGAGATCCGCATCAATGAAAACAAAGTTCCGATTCCGCCCGAGAAACGGGGAGCAGAATACAGCGAGCCGACTCTGTCGATCAGCAATCTCGAACTGACGGGCCCGCTCGATGGCAGCTCGAACTACATCGATAAGAAGGCTTACGTCGTCTTTCCAGATGGTCCCGGCAGCTCGAAAACCTCCGAAGAACAACGTGCCTATGCACAACGGATTCTGTCACGGTTTGCATCGAAAGCCTTTCGGCGTCCTGTGACTGACGATCAGATCGCTCGTCTGATGAAGATTTACGAGACGGCGCAGTCTGCTCCAGGATCGTCATTCGAAGACTCGGTCTGCCAGTCACTGATCGCGATTTTGGTTTCGCCGAGATTCCTGCTGCGAGAAGAATTCCCGGAGGAAGTTGCCTCGGAGACCGAGACGATTGATGACTATTCGCTCGCCTCCCGGCTGTCGTTCTTCCTGTGGTCGAGTATTCCCGATGATGAGCTCATGCAGCTGGCATCGAAGGGAGAACTGCGAGGGAATCTCGATTCACAACTGAAGAGAATGCTTGCAGATAAGAAGTCTGAGCGCTTCGTGGAAAACTTTGTCGGGCAATGGTTGCTGACGCGCGATGTTCTTGGCATGCCCAAGTCCAGCAAGACGTTTGAATACAGTACCCGACGCGCAATGAAAGACGAGACCGAACTCTTCTTTGCTCACGTTCTCAAAGAGAACCGTCCGATGATTGAGTTGCTTACTGCGAACTATACCTTCCTCAATAAGGATCTCGCGAACTTCTACGGCGTTCCGGGTGTGGAAGGGAAAGAGATGCGGAAGGTCGATCTTCCGGCTGATTCGCAACGCGGGGGTCTTCTGACACATGGCAGCATCCTGATGGTGACTGCAAATCCCAACCGAACTTCGCCGGTCAAACGCGGGAAGTTCATCCTGGAAAACGTTTTCGGCACTCCACCGCCTCCGCCGCCAGCTGCTGTGCCTGATCTGGAAGAAGCGAAGAAGGACGGCAAGAGGCCTAAGAGTGTCCGTGAACAACTGGCTGTGCACCGAGAAGATCCAGCGTGTGCCTCGTGTCATAATCGCATGGACCCGCTCGGGCTGGCTTTGGAGAATTTCGACTTCACCGGTCGGTATCGCGAGAAGGAAATGAATGAGACAATCGATCCTTCGGGAAAGTTGGTCAACGGTCGATCGTTTACGTCCGTGGCCGAATTCCGTGGATTGATCGCCGAACAGAAACGACTCTTTGAGCGATGTCTCGTTCAAAAGCTCATGACCTATGCTCTCGGTCGTGGCATGGAACCGACTGATAACCCAACCGTCGAAGCTCTCGTCGATCGACTCGATGCCAGTGGCGGCCAATTACAAGATGCGATCCGTCTGATCGTCGAGACACCACAATTCCAGATGCGTCCCAAAATGACAGAAGCAGTCAGCGTTTCGAACTCACATTGATTCCAAACGTTTACCGTCAATTGCAAACTGATAGACGAGACAGGAACTTTCCCATGCCAGGATTCGGACTGCGACCAAGACAAGCAAAGTCACTCGACTCTCGTCGACGTTTCCTCAAAGGGATGGGAGCGCTGATGGCGCTGCCAGCCCTGGAATCCTTCTGGAATCCAGCCAGCGCTTTAGCCATGACGCCGAACGCAGCCGGCAGTTTGACGGCGAGCGGTGCGCCTTTGCGGATGGCATTCATCGCGGTTCCTAACGGCGTGAACTACAAATACTGGAAGCCCGAAGGTCTCGGGAAAGATTTCCAGCTCAATCAGTCCATGGCGTCCCTCAATCCCCTGAAGGACAAGATCCAGGTCTTTTCTGGTTTCGCTCATGATGGTGCCCGACCTCACGGCGATGGACCTGGTGACCACGCGCGGGCCAACGCAGCTTTCCTGACCGGAACACACCCGCGCAAGACCTCCGGTGCCGATATTCACTGCGGCGTTTCGATCGACCAGATCGCTGCCAACGAAGTTGGACACCTGACCCGACTTCCATCGATTCAACTGAGCTGCGAGAAGTCACGGAACTCCGGCAACTGCGACAGCGGTTACAGCTGTGCCTATCAGTACAACCTTTCGTGGGTTTCGCCGAACCTGCCGCTCGCTCCAGAATCAAATCCACGAGCTGTCTTCGAACAACTCTTCGGGACCGGTGCACCATCCGAGCGTGAATCCCTCTATCAGGCCCGTATCGCCAAGCGCCGCAGTATTCTCGATTATGTCATCGAAGATGCCCGCCAAATGTCGAAGCGTGTCTCGACCGCTGATCGCCAGAAGATCGATCAATATCTGACCAGCATTCGTCGTATCGAACAGCAGATCGAGCAAGCAGAACGTTTCCCGCTTCCAGAAACCGATGACGTCTCTCCTTCAGGTGTCCCTGGAAGTTACCGGGACCACATTGACCTGATGTTCGACATGCTGGCCCTCTCATTTGAAACCGATTCCACCCGTATCGCCTCCTTTACGCTGGCACACGAAGGGAGCGGTCGGAACTTCAAAGAACTCGGCATCTCTGAAGGTCACCACTACCTGTCTCACCACGGTAAAGATCCGGATAAGACCGAGAAGATCGCAAAGATCGACGCTTACTACACAGAGCGCCTGTCACGTTTCCTCACGACTCTCGACAGCAAGAAAGAAGCAGACGGCTCGACGATTCTCGACAACTCGATGATCGTCTACGGCGGAGCCATCGGCGACGGGGACCGACACAATCACGACGACCTGCCGATCATCGTCGCAGGCGGGGCAGGGGGGACATTCCAGACTGGGCGTCACGTCAAATTCAACAACGACGTTCCGCTGAGTAATCTCTTCCTCTCGATGGTCGATCGCTACGGTGTTAAGTTGGACCGCTTCGGCGACAGCACTGCGAAACTGACTGATCTGTAGTTGTCACGCAGTTTGATTAAGGACCAATAAAAAAGCGGCGGTGCAGGAAATTCCTGACCGCCGCTTTTCTTTTTCACTCAAACTCTGCGCTGAATTAGTTCGGCAAGATCTCTTTCATATCGGCCAGGAGTTGAGCGAGGTAATCTCGCTTGCCGCCGACGACTTCTGCTGTGCACCAGCCTGTATAACCGATTTCGTCAAGCGCTTCACGGACTGCCGGCCAGTTGATCGTTCCCTTTTTCAGACTGGCGAACTTGTTCTCGGTGCGGCTGAAGTCTTTGACATCCAGCTTCACGATTCGCTTGCCGAGCAGGCGAATCCAGGCTTCCGGCTGACCATACTTATGATGGTTACCAATATCAAAATAGGCACCGACCCATGGGCTGTTGAAAGAGTCAATAAAGTCCGCATAGGCTTGAGCGGATTGCTCGGGACCGGAAGCCGAATCGTAGAACAGCTGATTCCAGACGTTCTCAATCAGGATGCTGATTCCGAGTTTGGCAGCTAACGGCAGAACTGGAACGATTACTTCATCGATGCGAGGTTTGATCTCATCCCATTTGCCGTCTTTGCCGTGACCAGGTACAAACAGAACCGACGACCCGCCAATCGCTGACGATGTCTTAACGGCAGTGATCAGGTCTTCTCGACATTTCTCCCGCACTGCAGGATCAGGATCGCTGGCACGGCTGTTCCAGTGTGTCGAATCCACGACCCCGTGAATCGGTAGTCCCGTCTGTTTCGAAGCCGCGATCAGTTCTTCATTGGGAGGTCCGCCTGGGGCATCGAGTTCGACACCGTCGTACCCGAGTTCGAGCAGCATCTGGAATTTCTCCAGAACGCTGCCACCTTCGCCGACCATTCCCCACTTAAGAGACTTGTAGATTGGACGACGTGCAGGAGTCGCAATGACAGCTGATGTCGTCGCTGCGGAAATGCTCGTTGTCAGTCCTGGGATCATCGCGATCCCCAGCCCGGCTGGGACAGCGGCTTTCAGGATATCTCGTCGATTCATCGTCATGATTAATATCCTTTAGAAATTCCTGGGACAGGGATGGGGTAACGACCGTTGGCATCTGGAAGAACCGGTGCTTCGGCGGTGAACTCATACGACTTCGGCTGCAATGAGAAGTTACTCGCGAGTGCCTCATCCATGCGGATGACCTGCCCCGAGTAAGTCGCCATACGCCCGAGGATGGTCGTCATCGAACTCATTGCGCCCATTTCGGCTTCGTTGTGCGGAAGTCCTTCGCGGATCGCTTTGAAGAGGACATCGTGCTCAACCTGATAGGGGTTGTTCTTGACGTCACGTGGGACGCGGTACTTCTCACCGTCGAATGTCTCGATAGAGTTCGGTGCGAAGATCGATGCATTCCCCTTCGTCCCGGTGGCGAATGCCGATGAGGTGTTCCAGCAGTTGGGAACGTGTCGACAGGCGCTGAACATTTTGGATCCGTCGGCGAAGGTATATTCGACGTTGTGGTGATCGAAGATGTCGCCATAACGGGCTTCGGTGCGAACTGCACGTCCACCCATTCCTTGCGCTTCGACAGGGAACTGAATCCCTTTCAGCCAGCATCCGATATCAATGTTATGAATGTGCTGCTCGACGATGTGATCGCCAGACAGCCAGCAATAGTAGTACCAGTTGCGTGTCTGGTATTCCATTTCCGACTGACACTGCTCGCGAGTCCGGCGAGGTTCCCAGACGCCGCTGGAGTTGTAGTAAACGCGAGAGAAGAGAATGTCTCCGATGGCTCCGTCGAGCACTCGATTCATGACGTCGACGAAGCGGGCATCGTAGTGGTACATCAGCCCGACGCCGACTTTGAGGTCTTTCTCTTTAGCGATTCGGGTGGTCGCGAGCACCTGATTCACTCCAGCGGCATCGACGGCAACCGGCTTCTCCATGAAGACGTGCTTGCCTTTCTCTACCGCATACTGATACTGGACCGGGCGGAAGCCGGGAGGAGTCGTCAGGATGACCAGATCGACATCGGAATCGATGACCTTCTTGTAAGCATCGAAGCCGCTGTACATCGTCTCGGGTGTGACGGAAATCTTCGCGGTTGGATTTTCTTTAACAGCGGCTTTGATCCCGCTGAGAGCAGGTTCGAGAGCATCGGGAAACAAGTCGCCCATCGCAACGAGTTCGACGTTGCCTTCCGTTGATAGCGCCTGTGCGCAAGCGCCGTTCCCACGGCCACCGCAACCAACCAGACCAATCTTGATCGTATCATTATTGTTCTGCCAGGCGATGGCAGAAAACGCAAGTGAATTCAGCGGGTTCAGAGGATACCTCCCATCGTCTTTGGACAGTCGAACTCCGAGCAGAGAGATCGCAAAATAACGTCTCGATTATACCGACAGGATACGAATCACTCGAAACATCATCCGGCACTTGTGCAAGGTTTTTGCCGAATCGCTGTTCGATGACGCTGTTTCACTGCGCATTCTTTGCGCTAATTTGCTGGTAAGACGTCGTTTTCATGCAAACAAGTATCATCCACATGAAATTCGTATGAGGAGACACGGCAGAATCTGTCGCTGATTGCGTCCTTTTCATCAGCGAACTAAGCTATTGAGCACGTGCCACTGTGAGCGTAAATCAACTCCACATTCTCAATGAATTTCCTGTATGAAGCAGCTTCTAGTCACCGGCTCGTCGGGCCTGATCGGTTCGGAGGTCTGCTTGCATTTTGCTGCCTGTGGCTGGAAAATTCATGGCATCGATAACAACCAACGGGCCGTCTTTTTTGGTCCACTAGGCGATACACGCTGGAATCAGCAGCGTCTGGCAAATTCAATCCGTGAATTCGAACACCATGAGATTGATATCCGCAATCGCGATCAGATTCTGAACTTCATCGCGACGCTGCGTCCCGATGCAATCGTCCATACCGCCGCCCAGCCGAGCCATGATCGTGCGGCGATGATCCCATTTGATGATTTCGACACGAATGCGGTCGGCACTCTGAATCTTCTCGAAGCAGCACGGCGCGCTTGCCCCGGTTCGCCGTTCGTTCATATGTCAACGAACAAAGTTTACGGCGATCGTCCCAATACCATTCCACTCAAAGAACTGGAAACTCGCTGGGAATATGACTCACCGGAGTATCAAACCGGGATCCCGGAAAGCATGAGCATCGATCAGTCCAAACACTCTCTGTTTGGAGCATCGAAAGTCGCAGCCGATGTCATGGTTCAGGAGTACGGTCGATACTTCAACATGCCGACCTGCTCACTGCGCGGCGGATGTTTGACCGGACCGAATCATTCTGGGGTCGAGTTGCATGGGTTTCTCAGTTACCTGGTGAAATGCAATCTCGAAGGACGGACCTATAACGTCTACGGGTACAAAGGCAAACAGGTTCGTGACAACATTCACAGCGAAGACGTGGCAAGATTTATCGCTGCGTTTATTGAGTCTCCCCGCTCTGGCGAGGTCTACAACATTGGAGGCGGGCGCGCAAACAGCTGCAGTATCCTGGAAGCATTCCAGTTAGCGGAGAAGTTTTCAGGCCAGCCGATGCAGTACACCTATGTGGATGAAAATAGAATCGGCGACCACATCTGTTATTATAGTGACCTGCGAAAAATGCGCGAGCACTATCCTGGCTGGAACATTACCGTTTCCTTGGAAGAGACAATCTCACAAATCACACAGGCTTGGAAACATCGCCAGACGTAAGCGATTTTGTTCATTTTCCATCTTACGAAATTCAAGGTCGACAGAATCGCATGAGAGTTCTCATAACGGGCATCTGCGGTTTCGTTGGGTCGACTCTGGCCATGGAGCTGGCCAGGCAGAGTGGTATCTCCCAGATTATCGGCATCGATAATTTCAGCCGTGGCGGAAGTGAAACAAACCGACGTCGGCTGCTTGATCAGGGGATCTCTGTCATTTCAGGGGATATCCGCAATGCCAGCGATGTTGATTCGCTTCCTCAAGCTGACGTTGTCATTGATGCCGCGGCGAACCCGAGTGTTCTGGCAGGAGTCGATGGAAAAACAAGCAGTCGACAGTTGATCGAAAACAATCTCTACGGCACGATCAATCTGCTGGAATACTGCAAACGTCACTCGGCTGCCTTCACCCTGCTGTCCACCAGTCGCGTCTATTCCATTCCGAAACTGGCGCAGCTGAAGATGACGATCAAAGAAAATGCCTTCGTCCCGGATTCGAACCAGGACTTTCCACCAGGCATTTCAGCGAGTGGAGTGACGGAAGCCTACAGCACGTCGCCGCCGGTCTCGCTTTATGGTAGCTCCAAATTCGCCAGCGAACACTTAGCGATCGAGTATGGCTTGTCTTTTGGCTTTCCTGTCTGGATTAATCGCTGTGGCGTATTGGCTGGCCCCGGACAATTCGGACACCCGGCTCAGGGCATTTTCGCATATTGGATTCATAGTTTCCGCGAAGGCAAGCCACTCCGCTATATTGGCTTTGGTGGTTCGGGCTATCAGGTTCGCGACTGCCTGCACCCGCGCGATCTCGTTCCAATTCTCAACTTGCAGTTCGAGGAAGGACTGACTGAGAATAAGCCGTGCATTGTCAACATCTCAGGTGGCATTGAAAATTCCATGTCTCTGGCACAACTGACGTCATGGTGCTCTCAACGTTATCCTGATTCGCCGACCGCCAAATTGCTTGCCGATTCGTGCAAAGTTGGATCACCAAACCAGGATCGTCCGTTTGACATCCCGTGGATGGTTCTCGATTCTCGCCTTGCACAGCGGACATGGAATTGGAACGTCTCGACACCTGTCGGTAAGGTCCTCGAACAAATTGCCGATTACGCAGACCAGCATCCGAATCACCTTCTCCTCAGTCACTAGTAACGAACAACCGAGATCCGTTCCTTCAAGAAGTCCACAACGCATCATGGCTCTTCGCACCTCTCATAAAAACGAACACGACGAGCAGCCCAGACCTCCGCTGACAAGACTCTCGGTTGTTATTCCAGCTCGTGACGAAGAAGGTTGTATCGCGTCGACCGTTGAGCATCTGCATCTTGAACTTCGCTTGAACAACATTCCTCATGAGATTGTTGTGGTCGATGACGGAAGTACGGATACGACGTGGCAGATTCTGACGGACCTCACTGGGAAGATCAAAGAACTTGCTCCCGTACAGAATCTCGAGGACCACGGCTTCGGTCGTGCCATTGTCTATGGCATTGATCACTGCAAAGGGGATGCCGTCGTCATCATGATGGCCGATGAATCCGATGACTGTCGTGACGTCGTGCGATACTGGAAGCTGCTCAATGAGAATTTCGACTGTGTCTTTGGGAGTCGCTTCGTCAAAGGGGGTGGTGTGATCGACTATCCCTGGATCAAGCTTCGCCTGAACCGCATGGCAAACTTCTTCATCAAGACGATCTTTCGGATCAAACTCAACGACACCACCAACGCCTTCAAGGCGTATCGCAAGACGACCCTGGATGGCTGTCGTCCGTTTCTGTCACCTCACTTTAATCTGACCGTCGAACTGCCACTCAAAGCCATCGTTCGCGGATACCGCTGGACGACAATTCCCATTACCTGGCGCAACCGCAGAACAGGCGTTGCGAAACTGAAGATCCGGGAAATGGGGAGTCGGTACTTCTTCATCGTCGCCTACGTCTGGCTGGAAAAGTACTTCAGCCGCGGCGACTACCTACGCCGTCCTGCCGCGATGAAGCAAATGGAGGAAACAACATCCGGTCGAGATCCATTAACATGAGTAACGCGACGGAATCTCATGATGTCGTCAACGCAAAACCGTTGCCCTTGAGCCATCAAATCCTCTTCTGGCTGATGGCCTGCATCCCGGTCATTGTCCTGGTTGCGTTCTTCCTCAAGTTTACCGTCAATGCACCATCGAGCGATGATTTCGATGCGATCCTCGGATTTCTCAATCGCTACTTTCCCGAGAACCGATGGAATGCATTCTTCTCACTCACAGAGCTTCACAACGAGCATCGCATCATCTTGACGCGACTCCTGGCGTGGTTGAATGCGATCCTCTTCGGCAAAGTCTCGTTCACTGGATTGACTGTGATCGCGAATTCTTCTTTGTTATTGCTGACTGGTGTGCTCATTCGTCTGGGGCGAAAAGAGGGGCTGAGAGATTTCTGGTTGATCCCAGTTCTGTCTCTGATTCTCGTCTGTCAGGATAGCAGCAACATGCTGATCGCGATGTTCGGTCTACAGAACCTCATCGTGCATGCCTTTGCAGCGGTTTCATTTCTGACATGGAATCGTTCCCGCCTCTGGAGCGCTGTCTTTGGAACCCTTGCAGTCTGCACGAGTTCCTGCGGACTCTTGGTCTTTCCAATTCTAGCGGCATATGAGATTTACTCGACGATTACCTCGGAGAAGAAAGCCATCGTGTCAGGCTTTCGCCAAGCAGTCACAACGAATGCTGCGTTTCCCCTGTCGCTATGCGTATGTGTCTGGGGGCTTTATTTTTGGGGCTATCATTCGCCGCCACACCATCCCTCGCTCCTGACGGGATTCAAGATTCCACACCGCTTTGCCCAGTACATCGTTCTTCTCATGGGCACGCCTCTCAGCCAGTTCGGGCATCCCATGACGCATGTCATAGGAGTAAGCTTTCTGTGCCTGATGTGTGCTGTCCTGTGGAAATCAGACTGGCGCAAGCATTCCACGCTGATCTGCTTGATCTTCTTCGAGCTCGGAACGATGTTCATCATCGCCTCGGCTCGCTGCGGGTTCGGCTCAGGCCATCCTTATAATACGCGATATCGTATTATCGCACTCACTCTCTGGGCCTGCACTTATCTCCTGGCCGGAGACTTGTTACGCCAGCGTTTGACGTCGGCTCGATTTCTCACGGTTGGCATCTGGCTGGCGAGCCTGGCGATTGTTTTCAATCTGCTGACGGCTCGATATTCAATCCCTGGCTTTCAGAAATTAAGCCAATCGATGAGTGAGCAACTTTCACCTCAGCAAGCCAACTTGCGGACAATCGAGGGCAGCGAGCATTTCTACGAAGTCGCCATCGAGTCGCAGTCAAAAGGACTTTTCCATTGGCAGTATCTGCGACAATCAGACCCAACACCGCAATGATGTTTCATGAAACAGAAAAAGGCAGTGAGATGCACTCACTGCCTTTGAACGCAGAATGACTTCAGACTTAGCTTTCGACTGCATCTGCCTTCGCAGATTTCTGTGCCTTCTTATTCTGCTTATTCCCCTTCGGAGCTTTCTTCGGAAACGGCAGGGCATGAACCCGCTGAGCCCACTCACGCCATTGTTGGGACAGTTCTTTGACCTTCTCCGGTTGCTCGTCAGCAAGATTATGTTGCTCCGTGCGATCTTTGCTGACATCGAAAAGTTCCCAGGCATTCTGTTGCCCCGCTCGGATCAGCTTGAGATTCCCTGACACAGGGCGACAAGTATCATGATGATATTTGGTTTTGAGTCGGGCACTCTCGCCCAGGCGGATGAACCGAGCACTCGACTCTGTGGTCAGATTTCTCACATCAATCAAATGATGACGCGTTGATCCGATCTCCTAAAACTTTGACGAGAACAGTCCGCGTATTATCCTAATGACGCAAATCACGCATTACTTTCAACTTTCCTGTCATTCAATAGTTTTCAAGTCACGTCGATCCCGCATCGCGAACGCTGATCTGCTGGAAGGCGGAAGAGACATTTCGACGCGATGAGTGTATCCTCAATACTTCTATTTCCAACCTTGTCCTCATCAGAAGCATTCTCTGGCGGGCATCACATAAAAAAGACCTAAGAGCCATGTCGATCGATACAACAACACCATTAAGCCAGAACGTCCACCTGCAACGCTGGGTCAAAAAGATGGCCGCCCTTTGCAAACCTGATGCGATCCACTGGGTCGATGGGTCGCAGGAGGAATACGATCAGCTTTGCGAGCAACTCGTCGAAGCAGGGACGTTCACGAAGTTGAATCAGGAAAAATGGCCCGGCTGTTTTCTGGCACGTTCGGATGCCAATGATGTCGCCCGGGTCGAAGATCGGACGTTCATCTGTTCTGCTTCGAAAGAGGCAGCTGGTGAGACCAACAACTGGGTCAATCCGTTTGAGATGAAGAAGAAGCTTCGCGCTCTTTTCAGCGGCTGCATGCGTGGTCGGACGATGTATGTCCTTGCTTTCAGCATGGGGCCGCTCGATTCTCCGATGTCGAAGATCGGAGTTCAGCTGTCCGATTCCCCGTACGTCGTCGTCAACATGCGGATCATGGCCCGGATTGGAACGGATGTCTTCAAGAAGATCGACGAATCGGAAATCCGCGTCGTCCCCTGTATGCACACCGTCGGCGCCCCGCTCAAGCCGGGCGAAAAGGATGTCCCCTGGCCGTGCAATCAAGAGAAGTACATCGTTCACTTTCCTGAGACTCGCGAAGTCTGGAGCTACGGTTCGGGGTATGGCGGGAATGCACTTCTCGGCAAGAAGTGTTTCGCACTTCGAATCGCCTCCGCGATGGCTCGCGATGAAGGCTGGATGGCTGAGCACATGCTCATTCTGGGAGTCGAAGACCCGACGGGCAAGAAGACGTATGTCGCAGCCGCCTTTCCAAGTGCCTGCGGGAAAACCAACTTCGCGATGCTGATCCCGCCCAAGAATTTCTCCGAAAAAGGGTGGAAGATCTGGACCGTGGGTGACGACATTGCCTGGATCAAACCTGGCCTGGACGGACGCCTCTACGCCATCAATCCGGAAGCTGGCTTCTTCGGCGTCGCCCCTGGCACGAGCACGAAGACCAACGCCAACGCCATGGCATCGCTTCGCAAAAATACGATCTTCACCAACGTGGCACTCACTCCCGATGGGGGCGTCTGGTGGGAAGGCATGACCGACGAGCCACCAGCACAGGCGATCGACTGGCAGGGCAAAACCTGGACTCCCGAGATTGGCAAACAGACCGGCGCCAAAGCCGCCCACCCCAACTCCCGCTTCACCGCCCCCGCTTCGCAGTGTCCGACCATCGATCCCGACTGGCAGAAACCGGAAGGTGTTCCGATCAGCGCCATCATCTTCGGCGGTCGTCGTTCGACGACGATGCCACTCGTTTACCAGGCCTTCAACTGGAGCTGTGGAGTCTACATCGGCGCAACGATGGGCAGCGAGATGACCGCAGCAGCTGCGGGTACGATCGGCAAGGTCCGACGAGACCCGATGGCGATGCTCCCTTTCTGTGGCTACAACATGGGTGATTACTTCCGTCACTGGCTTTTGATGCAGCGTTCATTGAGCACAACGCCCCGCATCTTCCACGTCAACTGGTTCCGCAAAGGCGAGGACGGCAAATTCCTCTGGCCGGGCTTCGGCGAGAACATGCGCGTCCTCAAGTGGATCGTTGATCGCGCCAACGGTCACGGCGTGGCCAAGGAAACTCCCATCGGCTGGGTTCCAGGCTACGATGACATCGACTGGACCGGTCTCGACTTCCCGGAGGAGAGTTTCAACGAACTGCAACGCTTTGACCGAGATGCCTGGAGACGGGAAGTCCTGCTCCACGAGGAACTTTTCCTCGACCTCAAGAGTCACCTTCCCAAAGAGCTCATCTACGAACGCGAACTTCTCATTTGCCGAATGTGAGACAATACGCACATTTCGCCTGTTGGAATCTGCTCTTGTCCCAATTGAACTCTTCCAATTGGACAGACCACGCTCAATAATCGCCTGTCTCAATCATCAACGATTCGACAGGCGATTTTTGCGCGTTTATTGAGTGCGACCTTCGGGTCCCATCCGCAGCGTCACACAGTAACTATGAAGTCCATACAAGAGTTTGAAATCGAAAACAGGCACCTCAAGCACGTCCTCGAGGAGCTCGTTCGACTCTCCGATCTCTCATCGCAGTGGGGCAGCCTCGAACCCGAACAGCTCGCAGCAAGCCTGGCGGATGCGATGATCAAGGCGGTCGATCTCGATCTGGTCAGCGTCGCGTTGCGCCGTCATACCGGTCATGACCCGATTCATGTCATCCGCACGATCGGTCAGCCTCTCAGCCAGAAGGACGCGACGTCTCTCCAGAAGGAGATCGACAGGAAACTCACGTCGAGCTCAGACGGATCGACGTTTCGTTTCGATCATTCACTCATCGGTCGTTCTCTTCACGCCACCGTTGTCCCTTTCGGCGATGGTCCGATCAGCGGTTCAATCACCGCCTTTTCTCAACGGTCCAATTTCCCCGCAGACACTGAGCGACTCCTTTTACAGAACGCCTCCCACCAGGCCGAACTCATCCTCCAGCGCTGGCAGGCTGAACACGATCTCCAGCGAGAACGAGATCTTTTGGGGGTGACACTGGAAAGCATCGGCGATGCCGTCATCACGACTGACGTGCAGGGCAAGGTGACCTTCCTCAATGCCGTTGCCCAATCACTCACTGGCTGGCCCTTAAAGGATGCTTTGAATCAGCCGCTGGCATCGATCTTTCCGATTATCAATGAACACTCGCGACAGCCTGTTGCCAATCCGATGGAGCGAGTTCTCCGCGAGGGGATCATTGTCGGCCTTGCCAATCACACACTGCTGATCGCCAATGACGGAACCGAGCGACCGATTGACGATAGCGCTGCTCCTATCCGCGATTCCAACGGCCAACTCATCGGAGCCGTTCTTGTCTTCCGTGATGTAACCGAACAGAAGAAAGCAGAACGCGCACTTCATGAAAGCGAAGAACGCTATCGACTGATCGGCGAAGTCGCCAACGACGCCATCTGGGACTGGGATCTCGTCACGAACCATGTCCTCTGGAATCAGGGAATTCGTTCACGCTTTGGTTATAAAGCTGAAGATGTCGATCCCGATGCGACCTGGTGGGTCAATCATATTCATCCCGATGATCGCGATCGCATTGTCCACGGTATCCATGAAGTCATCGACGGGACCGAAGAGTTCTGGTCCGACGAATACCGGTTTCTGAATGCTGACGGAAGCTCGTCGGAAGTCCTCGACCGGGGACGGGTTCTTCGTGATCACGACGGCCGACCTCTCCGCATGATCGGATCCATGCTCGATCTGACGGAACGCAAACGCACAGAACACATCATCAAGCAAAAGGAAGAACGATATCGATGCCTATTTGAATCAATGGACGAAGGCTATTGCATCATCGAAATGATTTTCAATGAGGATGGTCGTCCTGTCGATTATCTGTTCCTGGAAGTTAACCAGGCGTTCGAGAAGCACACGGGCTTTCACGACGCAGCTGGTAAGCGGATGCGTGATTTTATTCCTGATCACGACGAAAGCTGGTTTGAGATTTACGGCAAAGTCGCAACGACTGGTGAACCAATCCGATTCACCAATGAAGCAACGATTATGCAGCAGTGGTTTAATCTGTATGCATTTCGTGTCGGCGGGCCAGAAAGCCGTCAGGTAGCCGTCCTGTTCAACAATGTCACAGATCAGATCAAGGGCGAACTGGAACGGGAACATTTGCTGAAACTGGTCGATCATGAGCGCGAACGCCTCGACTCTGTCTTCCAGCGTGCTCCCTCGTTCATGTGCGTCACAAGCGGACCGGACCATGTTTTCGAGAGAGCAAACCATCAATACATGAGTCTCGTCGGCCATCGGGACATCGTGGGCAAAACAGTCTACGACGCTCTGCCAGAAATTCGCGGACAGGGCTTTATCGAACTCCTCGACCGCGTCTACGCGACTGGTGAAGCATTTCTCGGCACGAACATGCGTGTCGATCTCCAGCGGGCCTCTGGACTGCCAAATGAGAGCCGCTACATCGATTTTATTTATCAGGCAATTCGCAACACGGAGGGGCAGATCACCGGTATTCTGACCCAGGGAATCGACCTGACCGAACGCAAACGTGCCGAAGCCGCCCTCCTCGAAAACGAACAGCGCTTCCGCGATTTGATCGCGCAAGTCGAAGATTATGCCATCTTTCTGACCGACGAAAACGGACGTCCCACCAGTTGGAACGAAGGGGTTCGTCACGTCCTGGGATTCGAGGAGAAAGAGTTTCTCAATATCGACATCACGACGACGATCTTTACTCCCGAAGATAACGCCCAAGGCGTCGCTGACGCTGAATTGCAGACCGCGAAAGATTTCGGAACGGCTAATGATGATCGATGGATGATGAGAAAGGACAAAAGTCGCTTCTTTGCCTCCGGGACCACAAAATCACTTCGCGACGAGTCGGGACGATTGATCGGCTTCATGAAAGTGATGCGAGATCAAACCAGACAAAAAGAAATGGAAGACGATCTCCGCAGAGTCGCTGCAGACCTGTCGAACGCCAACCGTCGCAAAGATGAGTTTCTCGCCACACTGGCCCATGAACTCCGCAATCCGCTGGCGCCCATCCGCACTGGTCTAGAACTCCTGCGCATGGCGGGAGACGACCAGGCCATGTTTGAATCTGTCCGCCTTTCAATGGAAGAGCAGACTCAGCAGCTTGTCCGACTCGTCGACGATTTACTGGATATGTCGCGCATTACCAGCGGCAAAGTCACGCTGAGAAAAGAGCGCGTCGAACTCGCTGCCATCGTCAAAAGCGCCGTCGAAGCCACCCGAGCTGAAGTCCAGCAGTTCGGTCATCACCTCACCATCACTTTGCCATCCGAAGAAATCCACCTTTTCGGTGATCCAACCCGCCTCACACAAATCCTCTCCAACCTTTTGACCAACGCCATCCGCTACACGCCGCCCGGCGGCAAAATCCAGATCGCTGCTGATCAGGAGGGACAGAATGTCGTCCTCACGGTGACCGATAACGGCACTGGCATTCCGCTCGACATGCAGGATCGCATCTTCGACATGTTCACTCAGATTGACCGCTCCGCCGAACAGACAAACAGCGGCCTGGGCATCGGCCTGACGCTCGTGAAACGCCTCGTTGAAATGCATGACGGTGAGGTCGAAGTCACAAGTGAAGGTGATCACAAGGGTAGTACGTTCCGCATCATTCTTCCTGCCTTGGCTGGACCTTCCAGTGAAAATGAGAAGGCGCGCACAACGGAAGAACAATCGATCGAAGACAGCCGACGCGTGCTCGTCGTCGACGACAACAAATCTGCAGCCACGATGCTCGCCATGGTCGTCAAGATGTTCGGCCAGGAAGTCAAAATCGCTCACGATGGATTGGAAGCAGTCCAGACAGCCGCCGAGTTTCAGCCTCACGTCGTTCTCATGGACCTCGGCATGCCCCGACTCAATGGCTACGAAGCCGCACGCCAGATGCGTCAACACGCCTGGGGCAAAGATATCCTCCTTGTGGCTCTCACCGGCTGGGGACAGGATGAAGACAAAAAACGCACCAAAGAAGCCGGCTTCGATCACCACCTGACCAAGCCCGCCGAACCTTCGGAGATCCGCAAGCTGCTCGCCAGCTATAAGTCGCGCTAAAAAACGCCGGCCGCATCATGCTTTTCAAACGCACTTACGGAGAAGTACACATGTACGCTGGGAAGATTCTCACGTTCGTAGTAACATGAGAATGTCGATCTCACGAGAGAAGGACCAGAATTCTCATAGTCATGCGAAGGATCAGCGGAATGGTGATGTTGAAGTCATTTAAGAGTTTGGGCAGAGCATTTTTCGTCGCGTTGCTTGTTCTTCCTTTCAGCGGAATATTCGCAGCTGACATCAACATCATCTCACCTCAAGATGCCTACGAGCTCATCAATTCAGCCGAGCCTTCCAAACGTCCTCTCGTCATCGATACGCGCGGCGGCTACAAAGACTACTTTCGTGGCCACCTACCGACTTCCCATCATTTGAATTTCGACACGCTGCGCGGTACCGACCAGGGCGTTCCAGTTCAGTATCTGCCAGACGACTTAACGAAAGCTCTGCTGCTCCGCGCGGGCGTCGATAAAGATCGAATACACATCCTCTATGCAACCGGCGAAAAACTCCCTAACGACGAAATTCTCAGCGCCAGTATGGTGGCATTCGTTTTAGAAAAGTATGGCGTCAAAGACATTCGCATCGTCGATGGCGGGATCCCGCAATGGACGGCAGAGAAGCTGCCCGTGACCCAGGAATACTTCGGTAATCCTCCCGGCCATCTTCCAGAAAAAGGTGCCCCGGAAATCGCGTTCACCCTGGAAGAGGTCCTCGCGAACAAAGACAAGCCAGACTCCGTTCTCGTCGATGCCCGTCCTCGGAATGAGTATCTCGGCGACGATGATATCTGGGTTCGCAAAGGACATATCCCCGGCGCCATCAATTTCCACTGGGCCAGGTTGATGGAAGATGAGAACACACATAAGTTCCGCCCTTACTCCGAAACGAAAGCATCGCTCGAAGCAGCAGGCCTGACTCCTGACAAGCAAATCATCGTCTACTGTGGCACATCTCGCGAAGGAAGTCTCCTCCGCTTCTACCTCAAGCACGTCGCCAAGTATCCCAACGTCCGACTCTATGAAGGCTCATGGAAAGAATACGCTTCGCTCAAGCAGTATCCAGCTGAGTTGAAAGAAAACATCGCCAAGTGAGCCAAGAGTCATGATCGTTGTCCTCCTCTTTACCGCCGCTGCTTTTGTTGCCTTCACTAACGGCGCCAACGCGAACTTCAAGGGCGTGGCGTCCCTGTATGGCAGCGGCACAACCACACGGCGTCAGGCACTCCTGTGGGGAACAGCGACGACATTCGCTGGATCAATCGCAGCCGCTTTTCTGGCAGGCGACCTGATCAAATCATTCGGCGGCAAAGGCATCGTTCCCGATACCCTGGCCGACTCGCCTCATTTCACCTGCGCCGTTGCAGTTGGCGGCGCATTGACAAGTTTCCTCGCCACACGCCTCGGCTTTCCCGTCTCGACAACCCATGCGCTCGTCGGCGCCATTCTCGGTGCCGGACTGGCTGGCAGTGGGACCAACATACAATTCGCTGCACTGGGCAAAGCATTTATCTATCCGCTCTTCTTCAGCCCTATCGTGGCAGCCTTCCTCGGCGCATTGGCCTACCTCATTCTTCGCATTCTCAGACTCGCCCCGGATCATCGCACACGTTCACTCGATGTTCTTCACTACCTCAGTGCCGGCGCTGCCAGCTTTGCCCGTGGTCTCAACGATACTCCAAAAATGGTCGCTCTCATGGTCGCCGTCCCCGGGCTTTCGCTTCACTGGGCGTTCGGAATCATTGCCGTCACAATTGCGATCGGCGCCCTTCTTGATGCCGATAATGTGGCGGAAACTCTCGGCAAAAAAATCACGGCGATGAATCCAGGCCAAGGCTTCGCCGCCTCGCTGGTCACCGCAGGTCTGGTGACAACCGCCAGCTTCCACAGCCTCCCCGTCAGCACGACCCACGTCAGCGTCGGCTCACTCATCGGCATGGGTTTGACGACAGGGAAAGCTCATTGGAGGAAGATCGGCGAAGTCCTGCTGGCGTGGGTGAGCACTGTCCCATGCGGCGCACTGCTGGGTGCGGTGGCTTATTTCATCGTGTCGCGGATTTAACCCGGCCACGAAAGTGCGCCAACCGCCACGAACTCATTCACTCCCCTGACGAGACTTCGGCTCATCCGGAGTGTAGCTTGGATCTCCTGCATCAGCTGGCATCGTCTTGTTCCATGCAAAAACAGCGGTCTTGAGTCGATCAGCGACATCCGCATGAGTCTCAACGACGTTCTTCGTTTCCTGCGGGTCAGCCATTAGATCGAACAACTGTGGCTCACTGCCATCGTAATTGATCGTGTACTTCCATTGACCGTCTCGGACCGCTAAGTCTGGGTTATCGTTCCCTTTCTCTCCGGGACGATCAGGGGGGCGACGAAAGAAAATTGGCGCACGCCGGCTTCCAGACGACTTACCGGTCAGCACATCACTGACATCTTCACCATCAAGAGCCTGATCATTCGGAAGAGCAATGTTGGCGATCGAGTACAGCGACCGATTGATGTCGATCGAACTGAAAACGGAGGTCTCATTCGTCTTTCCTGCCGCCCCTTCCGCCATCATGCCAGGTCCCCATGTGATCAGTGAAGAACGAATTCCGCCTTCATACAACCATCCCTTACTGCCACGAAGCTGAGCACTCATCCCAGCCCCCGCTTCCGGGCCATTGTCAGAACAGCAGACGATGAAGGTATTGTCCCGAAGCTTTTCGTCATTTCGAATTCGATTAAACAACGGAGCCAGTTGCTCATCCATCGTATCGAGGACCGAGTGATACAACGCACGCTTATCTTTCCCCCAGCGAGCAACAGGCGGGAAGAACGGCGAGTGAACATCATCCGGCCAGACGTTTACATAAAATGGTCGATCGATAGCCTGAGCCTCGTCGATAAATTCGATCGCGTTGTTGACGAAACCAGAGGTAATTTCTGAACGCTGCATCCATGTGACCGGTCCCCCAATATTGACGGCGTCTTCCCAGATGCGTCCTGGCTCGGTGGAATCAGGTGTCAGAGTCAATGGCAGCAGTTTGGGCCCTTTGCCCTCGAAGTTCGTCAGGCTGCGATCAAAGCCATAGTTCAAAATCAGCGGTGCATTATGAACATCTCGCTGGCCTCCCATATGCCATTTGCCAAAGTGGCCCGTGGCATAGCCGCTTTGCTGGAATGACTTGGCAATCACAGGAGCAGCCACAGGCAGCCATTGAGCCATGCCCCGCGTGTTATTGCTTTTTCGATTATTGAGAAAGGAAGTGATACGCCATCGCTGAGGATATTGCCCCGTCGCGAGCGCGACCCGCGACGGTGAGCAGATCGGTGAATTGACATAAAACTGTGTGAACTTGATCCCCTCGGATGCGAGCCGATCAATATTCTCAGTCTTGACGGCATCACCTCCAAAGCAGGACAAGTCCGACCATCCCATGTCATCGATAAGGACGACGATGATGTTCGGATTCGACGACTTGGCAATCTTTTTGGGCGTTCCAAAAATCTGCTTGGCATCTTTCGTCTGTGTCATCCATTTATCAAGCTGCTTTTGCATCGAGACCAGACGATCAGCGTGCGCTCCATCTTCTGCCAGGTTCTTTTGTTCCCACGGATCATCGGACAAGTTGTAAAGCTCGTCAGCAGGACGTTCCTGATAAGCCTTTACCAGATGCTTGGCGCGAGGATCTTCCATCGCAGAAGTCACCCAGCTTCCCCAGTAACCGCTATCGTCGGCGTTCTTCGTGACGTGTGTCGTATAAAGAAACTCGGGATGAAGATTGCGAATATACTTCCATCCGTCAGCTGTCGTGATCGATCGAATCGGATAGACATTGAAGTCGCCGTCGCCACTGTGTGTCGTCAGAATCTGATCGCGATGCGTCGTCGTCTTTCCGAGTAACACGGGCAGGAAAGATCGCCCATCGATCTGATCACCCGCCTGACCTCCAGCCATCTCGACGAGCGTCGGCAGAATGTCAATCCAGGAAACCATCGCCGAAGTGCGACTGCCTGGCTGAATATGTCCTTTCCAGCTCACAATCAACGGCGTGCGAATCCCATCGTCATAAAGATTCCATTTCCCGAATGGCCATTGAGCACCATGATCGCTCGTATGCAGAAAAGCGACATCTTCGCCCAGCTTTTCTCTGGCAAGATCATAAACCTCCCCAAGCTCATCATCCATATTCTTAATCGCAGCCACGTAGCGCGCACGCCAGCCTCGAGTCGTTTCATTGTCGACGTGATTAGGCGGCATCTTGAGAGACGATGGGTCG
>SXPC01000139.1 GCA_005778225.1 Planctomyces sp.
AGAGATCGCGATAAAGCGCCGACATCCCCTCAATCTCACGGAACGGATTCAAAAACGAGTTGATCAGCAACTCCTGCTTGTTACGAACGATCGAATGCTTGATCGTATCGTCGATATCCGTCACCAGCGACATGCCGGAGTCTTTCAGGATGAAGCACTCACCCGTCGTCGTCGGCATCTTCTCCTGGTCGATATGATCAAGCGTGTGCAGCGATGCCTCGATGCGAATGACACCAGAATCCCGACCATCAAGTTGCCCATCTACGATCTCACGAGGAATCTTGAGAATGTCTTTGAACTGCCCCAGCCGATTCGCTTTCGAGCTGACCTGATAGAAGGTCCCGACCTTCAGCAGCATCGCCTTTCGCTTCCCAGGATAGACAGCAAAAAAGCCCGAACGAGCACGGAACAGCTCGGTCACAGAACCTTCGTCGATCAGATTCAGCTTCTGTCGCAACACCGAAATGACGGCTCGTCCCAGCTTCGTCTGCCGGGTCGGGTCGTAGATCCAGCCGTGAACATCCAGCAGATAGAATTTTCCATCTGGCGACAACGTACCAACTGTAGGAAAGAGGATCAGACGATCCGACGCCATGAAACAGACCTGCCCGTAAAACGATGGAATGCAGTTAACGCCAACACAATAAGCATACGATACGCCTGCATCCCGGGGAAAGAACTGCTCTCCATCCCGGGGATTTTCATCAGAAATTGATCCTGCCTCCCGACAATGGAGAATCTACGCAGTTTCTCCTGCCGAACCAGCAAACAGCATTTATAAACTGGAATTTCGCACTGTCTACTTTCTACAGTGCCTGACTAAAATAGCTTCCTGTCACAGCCTCCACTCAGTTTGACTCCATGCCGTTTTCAGACAGAGGTTCTTCATGCGTCGCGATCTGGCCCTCATTCTCGCTGGTGGCAAAGGGACTCGACTCGAACCACTCACTCGCGACCGCGCCAAACCCGCCGTCCCCATCGGCGGAACCTACCGCATCATCGACTTCGCTTTATCAAACTGCCTCAACAGCGGATTGCGGCGCATTCTGGTCCTCTCGCAATACAAAGCCGCCAGCCTCAACCGCCACATCAACCACGGCTGGCGTTTCCTCAACCGCGAACTCGACGAATACGTCGACATTCTCCCCCCTCAACAGCGCCTCGACGAGAACTGGTACCAGGGAACCGCCGACGCCGTCTACCAGAACATCTACACCATCGAACAATGCAACGCCGATAACATCCTGATCCTCGCCGGCGATCACATCTACAAGATGGACTACTCCGAACTGATCGCCGATCACGTCGCCCACAACGCCGACGTCACCGTCGCCTGCCTCCCCGTCAGCCTCGAAGAAGGACGCTCCTTTGGCGTCATGTCGATCGACAAAGACCAGCGGATCGTCGAATTCCAGGAAAAGCCGCGCAACCCCAAGCCGATGCCCGGCGACCCGACTCAGTGCTTAGCCTCCATGGGAGTCTATGTCTTCAAGTCGAATCTCCTCTTCGAACAACTCTGCCGTGACGCCACTCTCCCAGACAGCGATCATGATTTTGGCAAGAACATCATCCCCTACATGATGCAACACCACCACGCCCGCGCCTTTCCCTTCAAGGACAAAAACACCGGCAACACAAAGTACTGGCGCGACGTCGGCACGCTCGATTCCTACTACGAAGCCAACATGGACCTCATCTCCGTCCATCCCCAACTGAACCTCTACGACCAGTCCTGGCCGATCCGCAATTACACCCCGATGCTCCCCCCGCCCAAATTCGTCTTCGCCCAGGAAAACGCCGACCAGCCCCGCGTCGGCATGGCACTCGACAGCATCGTCTGCCCCGGAACCATCGTCTCCGGCGGTCGCGTCCAGAACTCCATCCTCGGCCCCAACGTCCGCATCAACAGCTGGGCCAAAGTCGAACGCTCCATCCTCTTCGAAGGCGTCAACGTCGGCCGCTTCGCCCAGATTCGACGCGCCATCATCGACAAAGGCGTCCAGATCCCCGAAGGCATGAAAATCGGCTACGATCCCCACCTCGACCAGCAACGAGGCTTCACCGTCACCGAAGACGGCATCACCGTCATCGGCAAAATGGAACACCCCGCCCGGTGATCTGATTAGCCTCGTCTGACAGTCTTGGTAGAGGAGTCAAAGCGCGAGTCACATCTCGTTATGCGATAAGCGGCCGGGAGGGCGAACCTCCGTGTGAGCCGCTTCTTTGCATTGCGAAACTCCCACCTGCACAGGACGATGATGGCCTCGACTGTCTCCATCTCCCTGCACACCCTTCAATGTCCACCAACCCTCAAAACGCTGCAACGCAGGACAGCGGCTCGGACAAAGCCTCACCCTCCCACTCGCAACGCCTCAGATAACTCAAGCAGGCGATAATTCTACTTCCCCAGCGCCTTCAAAACATCCGCAACCGGCGCACGGTCGCCATGGGTCATGCTGACCTTCGCATACTGGATCATGTTTTTGGAATCGATCACGAAGGTCGATGGATAAGCAGTTTCTCCTGCTCCCTTCCAGCGAAGGTTGTAGCTGTTGGTGAACTTGTAATCGGGATCCATCAGGACGCTGAAATTCTCCGGGAATTCTTTTCCGTTCACGAATTCCATCGCATGCTCTTTCAGCTTTTCCGAGGGGCCAGGATACACCATCAAAACTCGAGCACCGGCCTTCTTGAAATCAGCTGATTTCGAAATCAATTCACCGACCTGCCTGGTACACAGCGGACACTGATAGCCAGGATAACCTCGCAGAACCACCAGGACGACCGGACCCATTTTTACCTGCTCCGAGAGCACCACCTTTTCCCATCGAGCCCCATCAGTTCAAAATCTTTCGCGCTGTCTCCGACACCGGGCTTTTCTGCAGCCAGGGCGGTCGTCGTGAACGCAGCTAATGCAATCAGAAGCATCGCAAACACGAACGGCTTCGAAACATGAGGAGCGGTCTTCGCTGTGGCATTCATCTCGGACATGGATTTCACTTTCAATGTGTGGATCAGAAATTCAACACGAGACAGAATTCGCGCAGGAGCCCGTCACGCCGTGTTTCTTTTCCGATTAGACGACACTCAGTCGGTCCCCTTACAGCCTGATCATGGCTTTTTAGAAACCTTTGCCGACAAATCTCTTAGTCGCCAAGTAAATGTTCCAAGAGAATTTCTGATTTTTGCAGAGTGTTGAGTGTAAGATCCGTACTCGCGGGACGTCTAAGATCTCGCAATCACACCTTTTGAACAGTCATGACCAATGTTGAGGTAACGGTGGAGAGCTCCGTTTCCGATGTCGCGAGCCCGTTCACCTGGTTCGAGCGACATGGGGATTATCTCTATAGTTTCGCATTCATACGTGTCCGCCACGCCGAGTCTGCCGAGGATCTGGTGCAGGATTCGCTGCTGGCTGCGTGGAAGAACCGTACGGCATTCAACCAGGAGTCGTCCGAACGCACCTGGCTGACAGCGATCCTCAAACGCAAGGTGATCGATTTCCTCCGACGCCGCATCCGCGAGCAGGTGACTTCACAACCCCAGACCGACCAGTTCGTCACCGATTTGTTCGATCGCCGCGGCGAGTGGAAAGCCCGCCCGGGGCGGTGGAACCGAGACACGGTCGAGACCCTCGATCGGGAGGCCTTCTGGACAACTACGCGCGAATGTTTGAGCAAGTTGCCCCCACGTCTCCATGATGTGTTTGTTCTGCGATATCTCGATAACGTTGCCGCCGAGCAGGTCTGTCAGGAAATGCAAATCACATCGTCCAACCTCTGGGTGATGCTGCATCGGGCCCGCGTGCGGATGTGGTGGTGTTTGTCAAAAAACTGGTTTCAGGAAGACCCCCATCGTCAGGAGCAGGACCAATGATTTGCCGCGAAGCCACCCAGGCCATTTCCCAGTCATTTGATTCCAAATTGCCCCGGTTAAAGCGACTCGATCTGGCGATTCATACCATGCTCTGCATCTCCTGTCGGCGATTTCAGCGTCAAATGGTGGAACTGCATCAGAACTTTGAGAAACTTGGAGACGAGGTCACCAGCGATATAATGTTCGAATTACCCGTCATCTCGCGCGAACGGATGACTGCAGAGTTAAAACAGCTACCCAACTCGGCCGACTAAAAAATCTTTCAGGCGTTTCAAGATTCGATCGAGTGAAGGAAAACAAATATGGCGAGTCGATTTTTGCTGGGCATCGCGATCTTCATGTTCGTCGCCAACCACGGCTATAGCGCTGACCCCACAGCCTACGAACCGGTCAGTGCCGACAATCTGAAAGTCGCGCAGACTCTCCTGGGCCTGGTTCATACAGTCGAAGTCCAAAAAGAGCTAGGCGTCAATGACACCAACCGACGCGCCTTTGAAACCGGACTGCGCGAGATCGATGCGCAGTGGTGGCCGTCGCGCCTGATGGACATCGAACCGCGCAGAAAGCTCGTCTCAGATCTTGAGAAAAGGCTCGATTCTCACATTCAACAGGTTCTCGGACAAGCCGCGGTTCGACGTCTGCACCAGATTGAATATCAGTCACAGGGAATCCGCGTTCTGGCTCGTCCAGAGATCGCCAAACGTCTGCAGTTCGACGAGAAGCAGAATCGACGCCTCAACGCGCTGTTTGCAGAAACAGATCGTCTGGCAGCCGAGATCGACACTCGCAAACCCGACGAAGCAAAACAAAAGGCCGTCCAGAAAGCCCGCTCAAACGAGACCAAGCTGGTGCAGGACATGATGTCGAATGCTCAACTGCAGACACTCAAAGACATCCTAGGACAAAAAATCGAACTGGCAACCATGGAGCGAATTTATCCCTTGGCTCCAGAACTGGTCACCTCACGTCATGATTACGGCGGGGGGCCTGTCGAACTCGAAAAGCTGCGAGGCAAAGTAGTTCTGATCCATTTCTACGCCTTTCAATGCCACAACTGCGTCGCCAACTTTAATCACTATAAACGCTGGAGCGAAACCCTCAGGAACAGAGGCGTCGAAGTGATCGGCATTCAAACCCCTGAGACATCATCAGAACGTGACCCCCAGAAAGTCACAGCAGCAGCGAAACGAGAAGGATTCTCATTTCCAGTCATCATGGATCTGGAAAACAAAAACTGGAACGCCTGGGGAAATACCATGTGGCCGACAGTCTACGTGGTCGACAAAAACGGCTACATCCGCATGTGGTGGCAGGGGGAGCTGAACTGGGACGGCGCAACCGGAGATCGAAAAATTGAAGAACTGGTCGATCGATTATTGAAGGAAGCAGAGTGAATCTTAGAGTATGGACCGCGGATAACACTGGCTGGCCAGACACAAGATCAATTCGTCACCTTCTCCACAAGCTTCAGGCAAACGGCTGTAGCGCTGCACAAAGACGTCCCCCAGAGGATGTCAGCGACAGTAACTCGCACCGTCCATTTGTCTAAAACGGCCAGATTCGACAAATCGTAAATTCCATAGACAATCAGACCGAACAGACCGCCCCAGATCGCAGCAGTGACAAGTGACTTATCGGGCGCCTTTGGACCGACGAACAACATAATTCCCAGCGGGATGAGAACATAAACGATCACAGCCGGGACGATCCGCGGCGCGAAGCCTTGCTCATTGTTCCTCATAATCGGCCCCAGCTCCTGTTGGTAGAAATCCTTCATCACAACTCCCAGCCAGACGAAGTCCGCGACGAAAACGAAAAGTGACACTGCGAGAAATTGAATGAGATAATTCATTGGAGCCCTTAATTTCTTCTGTTCTGTTCATATGCCGCGGTAAGCTATCTTAGGCATGATGACAACCCCGACGGACTCAACACAACTGATATCAGAAGAAGTCCGGCATTTGACACATGCTTCCAACACGCTGGATCTGCTGCCAATTCGAGTTCAGTAGTTGACTGCTTTCTATAATGCTAAATCAGTACTTTTCGACAGGAATTCCTCTGGTGGGAACCGACGTTTCGTAGCCACAAGACGGTCAGATGGACCTTTTCACGACACCTGAACTGACATCACACGGACAGCTACAAATTGACCCAGGAGGACGGGATCGCTCACGTATTGCCATCATTGGATCGGGCATCTCGGGTCTCGTTGCAGCCTATCGTCTGAACAAATCTCACGACATTGTCGTCTTCGAAGCCGGCAGCTACGCGGGCGGGCATACGAACACCGTTCCAATTGAACTCGATGGCGAAGTCCACGCGATTGACACCGGGTTCATCGTCTACAACGAGCAGACTTATCCGAATTTCATCGACCTGCTCGACGAGCTGGGCGTCGCCTCGCTTCCCACACAAATGGGATTCAGTGTCCACGACCGCGCCAGTGGATTGGAATACGCCGGACAGTCACTGACATCGCTGTTTGCTCAACGTCGAAATCTCCTGCGTCCCAGCTTCTACCGCATGCTGATGGACATTCTGCGTTTCTATCGGGAATGCTCTCAGAATGATCTGAGCCAACTCGACACCATGACCGTCGGCGAATTCCTCAAAAAAGGCAACTATTCGGAGGCCTTTTCCCATTGGCATCTTTTACCGATGGGGGCAGCGATCTGGTCATGCCCCACCGGGACATTCGCTGACTTCCCGATCCGCTTTGTCATCGAGTTCTATCGCAATCATCGCCTGCTGAATTTATTCAATCGACCAGTCTGGAGAGTCATCCAGGGCGGATCTCAAACATACGTCAAAGCGTTGACATCGTCTTTCCGTGACTCCATCCGCTTGAACTCACCAGTAACGAACGTTCGACGAAGCGCAGAGCACGTCGAAGTCACCGTCCGCGGCAAGCCCCCTGAATCCTTCGACCATGTCATCTTCGCATGCCACAGCGATCAGGCATTGAAAATTCTGGGCGATGATGCGACCGCCACCGAACGTGAGATCCTCAGCGAGTTTCCCTATAGCCGAAATATCGCCGTGCTTCACACTGATACCACCTTGCTGCCCAAACGTCGTCGCGCCTGGGCGAGCTGGAACTACTGCGTCAGCGGC
>SXPC01000140.1 GCA_005778225.1 Planctomyces sp.
ACGCAGTCTCTCGGAGCACCCTGCTCACTAAACGCCGGCTCGCAAAGCCACGGCGGACGCGAGACCGACATGTCCGGGCGACGCAACGCCTGCACCTGCGACTCGTAAGTCATGTAAGGATCCAGCCCCGCATGCACGAACAAATAACGCGGATGCTCAACACACCACGGCATGATCATCAGCAGCATCGCATGTTCTTCAGGTACTGCGGAAATCAGTCCCTTCATGTCGCCATGAGGAACTCCATACGAAGCAAATGTCGTCTCACTGTCGTAATGATCAACCCAGCGTTCCGCCCAGTTGGCAAACGAAGGCGTATCCAGCAGACCCATCGCAGCAGCCATTCCGAAATCATGGTTACCAGCGACACAGGTCACCTTCTTGAACTCATCCATCATTTCCAGGACGAGTTCCATACCGCCACGCGGATCCGGCCCGCGATCAACAAGGTCTCCGATAAAAACGATCCAGCGGTCACCGATATCAGGCAGGTTGCGAAGCTTTTCGCGGACCGCTCTGAGCTGATCAACTTGTCCATGCAGGTCGCCGATAACAGCGACCGGCCCCTCTATCTCACTCGAAAACATTCCGCCCTCGTTGTCACCCGCGTCCGATGCTGGGCGTGCACGTGATCCAGACGCTGAAAACTCAACAATTCGCCCTAAAAGCGACACCCTTCCTGAGGGCCATCTTGAGTCAACGTCAGGATCTCTGGTCCATCCTCCGTGAGCAAAATCGTATGCTCAAACTGAGCTGACAGCATACCATCTGCTGTTCTCACCGTCCAACCGTCCCTTGGATCAAGGGTCGTTTGGTGCGTTCCACCGTTGAGCATCGGCTCCACAGTAAAACAAACCCCTGGAGGAAGGATTTGGTTCTTCGTATGTTGATGGGGATAGTGCGGAATTCCTGGTTCCTGATGGAATTTTCGGCCTATCCCATGTCCCTGGTAATCTCGTACCACCGAATAACCCAGAGGATGGGCAAAATCGGTAATCGCACGGCTGATCTCATAGATCGAACAAAACGGCTTGATCGCCCGTATGCCAACAAACAGTGCATCAAATGTTGTCTGAACCAGCCGCCTCGCAGCGGTCGAGGTTTCCCCAATCATGAACGTCTCAGACTGATCGCCATACCACCCGTCGACGATCGTCGTCAGGTCCAGGTTGACGATATCCCCGTCCCGCAAAATCGTATTGCTCGGGATCCCATGACAAACAACATTATTGATGCTCGTGCAGATGGTATTGGGATAACCTTTATATCCCAGACAGGCAGGGATGTGCCCATGATCGCGCGTGTAATCATGAACCAGACGATCCAGCTCGATCGTGCGAACACCCGGACGGACAAACTCGCGCACGAAGTCCATCAGCTGAGCGTTGAATCGACCTGCCCTGCGAAGCCCCGCCCGCTCGGTGCTCGTGTAAACGGGATACTGCTTTCGGCGGTAGGTGCGAAGCGACATGAGATTCCAACCTCAAAACGATTAAGTCTTAACTTATCGTTTATAACACATCGGATTCTCGATTCGCTAGCAGCTGTCACGATTTTTCAACGTGTCTGACAGTTAAGACTTTGAATCAACGGGCTCGTTTGCAAACCGGCCCGCTTCACGCGAAGATACCAGACATGCCCTCGTCCCATCCACCATCGAAATCCAAACTCGAACTTCTCGACAACCACCAGCGCTGCTGGATCTGGGGAAAGAACACCGTCCTCGAAACCCTGCGCGCCGGCTACTGGAAAATCTGGGAACTCCATTACGATCACTCCCTGCCCGCCTCCGTGATCCAGGAACTCACGATGCTCGCTTTCAAGCTGAAAACGATGCTCGTGAAAAGCGACTCATTGTCTCTCGAAAAGCAGTGCAAATCCAAAGAACACCAGGGCTTCATCGCCAAGATGGCCCCCTTTCCGTATGCCTCTTTCGACGATCTGACAACTCTGATCGCCTCCAAACAATCCTGCTCAATTCTCCTTCTTGATCGCATCCAGGACCCCTTCAACTTCGGCGGTATCATCCGCTCCGCTGCAGGACTCGGCACCGACGCGATCCTGATTGGCCAGAACGCCCAGTCTGGAGTCAACAGCCTGACCGCCCGTGCCTCGTCGGGCATCGTCAATCACATTCCCATCGTCCGTGTCCCCGATCTTCGCGAATCACTCACGAAGCTCAAATCCCTGCAGCTCTCGATCTACGCTACGTCCGGCCACAAGAACGCTGCTCTTCTCAATACAATCTCATTCTCCCCACGACACATCATCATGATCGGCAGCGAAGCCCACGGCCTCAGTGATGACCTGATTTCCCAAGCCCATGCCATCATCAAGATTCCCCTCTCCTCAACCGTCGAATCCTTGAACGCCGCCGTCGCCGCTGGCATCATCTGTTACGAAGCCCAGCGACAACGTGGCTTCGCCTGACGTCAACTCGCTCGAAAGCACATCATGACTCCGCTCACACTGACCAACCCACACAGCGTTCTGGCGGCCCTCGAATCCCGTCCTCAAGATGTCAGCGAAATCAGTCTCTCCACCGGACAGGCAGACGGCCTCTGGCAGAAAGTCGCTGACATCGCCCGCAGACACGGCATCGCAGTCACGACCGGCTTCGTCGACCGCTCACCACGAAATAAGCCACGCGAGAAATTCGGTCGCATCAGTGCCTACAGCGCCCAGGTCATGCCCAAAGCCCATTCAAGCCTGAGCCAATTCATCATCACCAAACCTCCCACGCCAGACACCTACCCACTCTTCCTCGTCCTCGACTGCCTTCAGGATCCCCACAACGTCGGTGCCATCTTCCGAACAGCCGCCTTCTTCAATGTCTCAGGAATCATCGTCACCAAAGACCGCTCCGCACCACTGACCCACGTCGTCTACGACGTTGCCTCCGGCGGCATGGAAGTCGTCCCCTTCACAGTCGTGACGAACCTGTCTCGCGCTCTGGAAGAATTGCGAAAAGCAGATATCTGGACGCTCGGCACCTCCGAACACGCCCCCTTAAGCTACAACGAAATCAAAAAAGACCGCTCGTGGGCCCTCATCATCGGCAACGAAGAAACCGGGATACGCCGCCTCACAAAAGATCTCTGCGACCAGGTCTGTGCAATTCCGACCACTAGCAAAGTCGGATCTCTCAATGCATCGGTGGCAGCGGGCATTCTGATCGCCCGCTTTGCCCCCAGTACTCCAGCTGGCTAACAACATTCAGTCGCTGTTTTCGACTAGATGTGTTGGCGATTGCCCGCCGTGCCAGTTCAGTTTCATCGCATTGTCATTGATCTTCATACCAAGGTCGACATCCGTTGGACGCAGAACTTCATGCGCTTGATGCCACGCCGTGACAGAGCCCTCTTCATATCCCGACTGGTATCCAGCCAGCCAGAGTTGAATACTGGCCCAGCTGCAGAACAGGAAACCACCGAAAACCAAAAGTGTTCGCTTCATGCGACACCCCCTTCTTTCTAAGTGACAACAATTTACAGGTAACAAAGATGCAAACAGATCTCGTCTTTTATCTCGACTATTAGGTTTTCTAATCCGAAAGGCGAGGTGATGATTAGTCATCGTGATACATCGATAACAAATCTCGTGCGCATTAACAAGAAATTCACAATTACCACATACAAATCTTAATAGAGTTCTAACCATTACGTCAATTAGCAATTCTGCCCACTTCCACAAGTCCAACAGCACCAACGCGTTACCTATTCTTCCGGCCAGCTCGTCACTTAGCAGAATGTACGATTTACAACTCTAAGCGTATGTATCCGTTGCAAACCACGCGTAAGTCACTGTTGATGGCAGCTCACCAGCCAGCTGCCCTATGAGCGTTCAGAAGGCAGCCAGTCTCATGGAGTGATGAGAACTTGTGCACTTCGCCCGATTACTGTGCCAGCAAAACGTCTTCAAAATTGATCTGCTTAATGAACGGCGCACGCAGAATATTCGCATCCGACGAGATCACACTCGCCAGCCACGGACGTCCCAGTGAAATCTGTGACCACGTTCTCAGCCCAAAACCCGCCCAAGTCTGCTCACTCACTTGAGCTTTCACATTCTCCGCCAGACGACTCATCGTCGCCGGTATCAGATTCGGTTCCGGGCCCAGGTGCAGAATCATTTCCACATCGCTTCCCAGGAGAACCTGAATCGCCTGCCACAGCCGTTGTGGGTGATCGACCCAGTCGATCAAATGCTCGCGCGCCGTTCCTTCGACATAACTTTTCCGCCCCGTCACACATGAGAGAATCGGCGGATGCGGGATCGTAAACCCACCCGGTGTCTTCTCCAAAGTCACTGCGGCTCGATCCGGCAGACAGGCCTGTCTGACAATCGGTGTATGCAGCGGCGGCCAGCGATCCGGGTTCTTCTTCAGATGCGTTCCCTTGGGCAGATGCTTCTCCATCAGTTCTTTAAAGCGATCAACCGTGTTGTTCTGCCCTAATAGCAACACCGTATTCGGCGACAAATACGTCGAGATCGAAATCGTTCCCTTCCCCTCCGCCGTGATCTCCTGGCACATCCGACCGATCTTCATGAAATCCATCACACGGGCGCGAGAAAAAAGAATCCCCATGGTGACATTATCAGACAGACGGGCTGCATCATCCGCCATTTGAAGAATCGGTGTCATCACATCTTCATACCGAAAAATCCCGGCTGCAAGGACCGCAGTCACTTCACCCAGACTATATCCAAACAGGCAGTTGACCTGTTTGATATCCACATCAAACAGCCGCTCCAGCATCTCAATCTGGGCCAGTTCAACTGCCACGATCATCGCGACATCAGCAGCATATGTCGCCATCGAAGACGGTGCGCCCGATTCAATTCGCTCGATCAGCGAACAGTGTCGATTCAGCGTCGCATCTGCATGAGCAGACGCCTGTTTCAAATGTGGCAGAAGAATCTCGCGATAACGCTCATCGGCCAGAAGTTCACGAGTACGACCAACATTCGTGGTATTGTATCCCCGAAACGTCACAACGACTCGATCCAGCCGCTGCTTCAGATCATCGATGGTCATCGCGCTTCCTACTCAACGATAGCAATTCAGTACGATTGCAGGCCAGTCGCCTCTGTTAGTCCTGTGAATACAGTCATCCCGTGACAACAAAAGCCTGATAGTAGAATAGCAGCCCGGTGACCGATGTCCCAACCAAATCAATGACGCTCGCCCAGCCGAGCACCTTATGAAGGCGGCTGTTCGCCCCCGGAACCGGCGGCTTGGGAAACTTCAGCAATGCATTCACAACGGTCGCAATCCACAGCAGCGGAGTCGAAATTGCAAACACCAGATGCACCCTCAGCATCTGCCTTACAAATGCTAACTGCTCCCCATCAAGGCGCGTCGGCTCTCCGACTTTATTGACGATCGCCAGCCACCCGCCATGCATCTGCATATCAAATTCAAACGCACCGACAGCAAAGATCAGCACAAAGAAAATGGCCAGCTGATGCTTCTTATGCAGCAGATAGTTCCGCTTCACCTTCACCAGATACAAGCTGTAAAGCAGCCACGGCACGATGAGCACGAGCGCCGTCACCACCACGTCGAGCATCAGCGATGCGTCGTAGCCCAAAAATCCATTCTTCAGAACCTCGTTCATGCCTCGTCCCTGTTCGTCGTGAACCCGCTGATCGCCTTCCGAGCGTTTCGCTCATCGACGTGATTGACCTTATGCGAATAATTAAAATCAATCAATGACACCCTGCAATTCCACTTGCAGTCAAACGCCTTCAAAAACACCAGTCACCAGATGCCCACCAAACCCCGCCGAGAGCTTTAACAGATAAGGCGTCTCAATCGTTCGTGGTGAAACCATGATGACATCAACAGGAGACGCCCGGTCAATATGCACACATCCCGTCGTGGCAGGAGAGGTCCCCGAGACAACAGCCTGGATCGCATAAACCAGTTCCACCGCGCCCGCGGCTCCCAGCAAATGCCCCAATGCGCCTTTGAACCCGACACACGGCGTCTGACTTCCCAGCACGCGTGACACCGCCTGCATCTCGAGTAGATCATTATCCCGCGTCGCGGTCCCATGCAGATTCACCAGACCGATCTGTTCACGCGAAACACCCGCACGCGCCAAGGTCCGTTTCAATAACTCCACATAGTCCTCCGACGCATCAGCCAGACTTGTCAGATCGCTCGCCGTCGAAAGGTTTTCTCCCCCCAGGTAACGAACCAGAGGACGCTGATGAGGATGCAATCTCGTCGCACGCTGCAGCACAACCGCCCCCGCACCCTCGCCGATGACAAACCCGTCCCGATCTCGATCAAAGGGTCTGCACGCGGTTTGGGGATCTGCACTCTTCGAGAGAATCCCCAGCTTGCGATACGAACCAACAACAATCTCCACCAGCGAAGCATCCACACTCCCCGCGATCACCACATCGCAGACCCCCGCTTCGATCAGCCTCGCCCCCTGCTGCACCGCCAGCATCCCGGTCGCACACGCAGCCACTGGTGTCTCGACCGCACCACAAACACCAAACGCCTCCGCAATCCTCACAGCCGGCGAAGACAACTGACTTCGAGACCACAGCCTTTTAAGTGTCTCGGCATCCCCTTGCCGCAAAACTTCCGTCAAATACGAGGTCAGACTTCGCAGCCCTGCCTTACTCGTTCCAAAGATAACCCCAACCCGACTCGGATCAACATTCCCGACCCCCAGTCCCGCATGCGTCCATGCTTCCCGCGCCGCCTGGAGCGCCATCTCTTCAACCGGCTCACCATCCGATGCAAACGCCACCGGCGCACCAAGGGCCCGCGTTCCCAGTTCCAGTTCGACATCCCGTATACCAGTCTCGCCCGCCAGCAGACGTTCAAAACTCGACGGCACATCCCAGCCAAGCGGGCTGACAACTCCCAGTCCCGTCACAACAACATCGCATCGCGATGGACCAGATTGTGACGGATTCATGGAACAACAAGAACTTCAGCAATGGCAGCCAAATCAGCTGCTTCCGAATTAGTCTTCAGGTCCTCACAGGAACCAGGAAAACGGTTTAACGACGCAGGCTCGAACGGCAGATCCCAAACAAAATCCCGCTGAAACACGCCAAAACGAGAATAATATCAATCACCATGCCCGACCCGGAACGAGCCGCAACGCGCGAAACGCTATCCTGCGCCAGCAGCTGAATTGTGGCCAGACTCACTTCAGAGGCAAAAATTGTCGTCAGCATCATCATGACTTTCTCACGGACCCGGCAAAAATGATACGTGTCCTAGTTTACCAGAGCCACTGCCATTGCAAGCCTGACTTTGACAGACTCACCCACCGAAAATAGAAAAAAGCCAGCCGACTGCAGTTTGAACCGCATCCAGCTGGCTTTGATAAGCTCAGATCATCTCTTTATGTAGGGTGCTGGTGAGGCTCCGCGAACCGCACCAAATGTGGCACCGAGTCACGTTTTTAGCGAGGAGCCGGGGTGACGACTTTCTCTTTCTCACCAGAAACGCTTTGAACAGCAGAATCCGCCGCGTTGACATTCCAGTTGGAAACGGACCACTCAGGGTAGGTTTCCACAACTGATTGTCCGAGGTCTTTCAGGACATCGCGAAACGCAGCGGTCGTCATATTGCTGTTGGTCACGCTACGCTGCATCACGAAACGTCGGTTGGCAGCAATGTAAGCAAAGAACTTGCCATTGCCCAGTTTGTCATTGCGAGCCAGCAGACGCAGCAACGCATTACGTGGAACTTCGCTCGATGACTTTGGCAGTTCATCCAGCCAGGCCATCACCCACACGGAACTGCCATCAGCACTCAAAACGGCTGACATCGACAGAACCCACTCTTCCTTGTTGACCATGGCTTTGAATTCAAAGTCATAGCGAGTTTGCTCTTTCTTCGGCTTGAGTCCCAGTTCGGTCAGGACATTCCCCAGCGCGTCTTCCGAAAGACCGCCAGCAGGAATCACGACAGGAATCGTCGACGCCGCAGGAGCTGCCGCAGGCGGCGGACTCGCTGGTGCAGCAGGGGGTTGAGCAGAAACAGGAACGCTGATAGAAAGCGCAACGCTCACACACAGAAACGAGATTGCGCGAAACAGTCGAGGCATCTGGACACTCCTTTGTCCGACATTCTTGATCATTCATGGCCCGCTCGATCTCGATTTCTCAAGACCGCTCGGCAGCCACGAAGTGTATTCTCACTTGGGCCTGATGGCCAAGATCACTTTCTGATTTTTATCATATCAGAGAAACATTCGCTTACTTATAGTTCATCGGCACTGGCTGAGAAAGTGCCTCCAGCGGAGACGCCACCATCGGTCGGGCCCCCGGATGCTGGATCTGAGCCGGCTCTTGATTCCGCTTAAATGCCTTAGGTTCCGAATGTCCACCCGCAGGCATCACTCCCAGTGGAGTCGCCAGCAGACTCGGCTCTTCCTGATCCTGATAGACCGCATGGAAGACCTGCTGAGACCCATCAGCATTGGCTCCATTGAACCCTGCAGATGAGCCCGCACGCGGAGCATTCGCCGTTTCCTTACCCTGCTGAGCTCTCATACCCGGCAAAGGGGACAGCGTGTTCGATGGGACTTCGTTCGAAACAGTCGAGATCTGCTGAGACGTCGAGTTCCCGTATGCCAGCTGCATTCTCATCGCCTGCTTCATCGCGACAGGAGTCCCTGCACTCGTCGGCAGCATCGCATCGTTGATTTGATAAACACCATTCTCCAGCGTCAGGTGAATCTGAGCACCATTCTGTGGTGTTCCCAGAGAAACGAGCGCTCCACTCCGATCAGTCTTGAAGTCCACCAGAGGTTGAGTGATCTGACCGACAATATCCGACTGAATGAACGGAACACTGTCCGCCTGCAGCCACACACGTCGTCGGAAGTCTTCCGAAGAAATGTTACGAACCCGGTTGATATTGTTGCTGTGCATCGCATACGCAAATTCATAGATCGGTGTCAGAACCGCCAGGCGTTCTTTCATCGACTCCAGCTTGTCGCCGGATTTCACTTGAATGTCATCCACCAGCCATTGGTCAGTTCGTTCACGCAACAGGTAAATCAGCTCATGATTCCCTTGTCGAACGGTCACTTCCGTCAGGCGACCACGAAAGTCACTGCTGACGATTTCCGGATGGCCTTCTCGCAGTTCCTGCGCGGGCACCATCTGGAACGTTTCAAGTGTCATCCGGTTCCAGACCTGCTGGTTCAGTTCCGAGGTCGACAGGTTTCGCAGTAACGCCATGTTGGATTCATGGTAAGCATCGTGATAAAGGTTCACGACAGACGTCGCAGTCAGTAACGCACTCAGTTTCTTTTCCTGAGCCAGCTGCATGTCATAGATCGTCGCATCATCGACATAATAGCCAGAGGCATCTTCCGCGTTGGTTTGAACCTTCAGTTTCAATCGCACAATCTGCGTCGGCATTTCGAGAATGAAGTCCGCATGCTGATCGATCTCGCTGATCTCGAACCGGGCGTCCGGCTCAAAACCATTCGGCAGTTTCACAAACGCAGGATTTGATGGAGCAATCGTATTCTTGTAGAACGAAGGCGTCGTCAGTCCAGCCAGTTCTTTCTTATCCGCTTCACCGAAGTTCTTCAAAAACGCCAGCGACCGGTTGATCACCATCGCACGCTTTCGGAGTGAGTCGATTTTCTGACCGCTGTTACGCGAGTCCTTCTGAAGATCTTCCACCACCCACTTCTCGTTTTCTTCTTTCATGCTCACCATCAGCTTGCCATCAGGCTGGGTGAACGTCACGACGGCATTGTGTCGATTGATTTCTGCTGACGGGCGAGAAGACGAGGCACTGGTCGTCGTTCCAATCAACTGCTTATTCAGACGTGCCATGAACATCGGAGGCAGCGGCTCAAGGGCGGTTCGCAGCTCGGGATCAACCGAAGCCAGAATGCGTTCCCGATCCCCGCTTGACCAGGTATCCGTGAAGTCACGAATCGCAGTCAGAAGTCGCATCTGCTCAGAAACACTCTTCGTGACGTATTGACCGTTCTGACGTTGAGACAGATAAACTTCATCAATCCGCCAGTAATCGCCTCGCTTGTTGCTCGTCAGCTTGCACATCATCTTGCGCTTCGACTCACCGACTTCCACGGTGATGTTCTTCTCGGTGTCCGAGACTTCTTCAGTCTTGGTCACCTTGACCTCACCCGTCGGCAGCTTCAACAGCGCCAGATCATCCATCGATTGAGGATGCGGAAACGCGTGAGCAGCCAGGGCAGGCGTCATCGTCCCCTTGATCTTCGCGACGTCTTTCGCTGCCAGACCTTCGCAGAAGGTCTTGATCATCATCTCATCTTCTTTTCCATTAAAGCCCATGGCCATGGAAGCCATGTTGGGAAGGGCCGTACAGCCGACGGTATTCGCCAACAAGGAGGCAATCAGAAGGGTCGAAAGACAGCGAGCCAGCATGGGCGGGCGTCCTTTATCTGGAAAAACAAGACGTGGAGGTGCCAGGTGAAGGGCAGATTTATGGAAGGGATCGCACTCTGTCACAACTCGTTTTTTCGGTCAAGCACCTTTCAGCAGCACCACCACGAATGGTAGAAGTTGCATCAAATTTCTGCACACACTGTCTCATTTCGCTCCCACCTCAGCCGGCAGCGATGCATCCGATTCTCCGTTTGAAAATCAGGTAGACGCTTCAATCGTCTTCTTGAGTTCCACGATTTCTGCCAAAAATTCCAACACCACATTTTCGTCCAGGTGTTTCTCCACCAGCTCCGTCGCCGCCGCACATAGCTTCTCAACTTTCGTCGCCGCCGCCTTATTCTTCTGTTTCAGCGCCTCGTTCACTGAGTTCACGCGCACAACAGTGATTTCCTGCAGCAGCTGACGAGACGTCGGAAAAGCCTTCAGCTCCGTCTCCATTTCATCCAGCGCCCTCAAGTCACCTTCCTTTCCCGCTTTCCTCGCCGTCGCCATCAAAACCGCGCGTCTAGCGACCAGATCAACCAGCTCAGTTTCCAACGTCTGAAGATCCCCTTCGACCCCCAGTCTGACTAGATCGTTCGGAACCTCCAGCTGCACAGACTTCGCGCTCCCCACCATCAGAGGAACCTTCGCCAGGATCGATTCACCACTGATCACGTTCACCGTGACAATCGGCTGCTCAAGTTGTGAGATGAGATTCAAGGCCCCTGTCCGCGACGTATAACCCTGTTGAAGAATCTGCGGAACGACCTCTTCTTCAGATTTGATCGGCTTCTCAACAGGAACCGTTTTGACGAGATAGCCCGCCAGCCGAGACTTGTTCTCATCGCGACGAATGAATGTGATTTCCGTCGCCGGGAAATTCGCTCTCAATCGATAAGCATACGTCTCCACACGACGACGTCGCCCACTCAGAATCCCGCGATACGCCGAGACAACGGTCCCATCGACTTTCGACCGATCCTTCTGCTCAACCTTCAGGTACGTCCAGGGAATAAACTCACGATTGAGCAGCTTCCCTTTGCGATCAAGGTAAAAGTTGACCGGAGCATAAAACTCCCCCGCCTTGATAAGCCCGTCACCCGCTTCCTCATGCACCAACTCCCCACCCTTGAGAACGGCGACAAACTGATCACCCTCGCCCCTCTCCAGCTTCATCAACCGACGATAAGCATGATCGATCGCTGTCGTGAGATCCGAAGCAAGAAAGCCTCTCAAACTACTCGTCCCCGCCACCACATCAGACGTGCTCTCAAGAAACCAGTCATACTCAATAACCTGATAACTCGTCCCGCTCCCTGTCCCCGACAAAACAACCACAAACGTCTTATCAAACGGCTTGCTTCCATCCTCTTGGCGAGTCGACGGATCAAAGAAATACACCAGCCGATCCGCACTCAGCTCGAATCGATCCAGCGTCAGCGTTTGAAAACGAATCGTCGTCTGCCAACCAGGCCCATTGCCACGCGCCAGCTGCAAACCAAGCTCCCGCTGAAATCGCTCCGTCTCCAGCGACGGCGCGATGCTCGGCGCAATCCCGATAATGACCTCGATATTCTCCCGAGCGCTCGCGAATGCTTCCATCCTCCGCTCCGCAACAGGATCGACAGCAAACGCCCTCGAACCTGCTGCCAGCAGGCAAATCACCATCAGACTCCTCAGGAACCAACACATCAAAAACTCTTCGACTGCAGGAATCTCAAAGTTGAATATTTAAGGAGTGACCGACAAAACTCTCGGACGCAACGACCATCGCTCAACCTGGTGATAAGGCGTCAACGGCGTCAAATGAAACCCCTGGACGTGATTTCCAAACACAGCATACTGGTCAACCTCCCACAACGGGATCAGAAACACCTCACGCGCCAGATCCTGATGGATCTCACGAGCCAGCTTCTCCGCCGTCACCCGATCCGGAGCTTTCTCCAGAGACAGCAGCTTGACCCTCAGCCACGCAGGAAAGTTTATCAGATCTTCGATCTCCGCATCACTCTTCATCGTCAGCATCGGCCAAAGTTCCGTCAATGGCTCATACATCCGCAGCTCGCGATACACCACATCATACGCCACCGGGCCGCTCTGCTTCCCATCATCCCTGAGAAGTTCCACCCCGATCCCCAACCGACGCCATCCCTCAGCGATCTGAGTCGCCATCTTGATCGCTGTCGGCTCATTGGGAACAAGAAACTTAAGCGGCGGCAGAGGCTTGTCATTCGGATTCTGTGACGTCAGCAACAGCGCCAGCGAAGTCGCAGGAGAATACGGCGCCAATTCCACCAGCTTGTTATACGACGAGGACGCCGTAAATCCCGGCCCGCTCACCAGCCGCCCGTAACGCTGATAATTCCCAACCTCCAGCAGTTCCCCCAGAAGACGCTCCCGGTTGATCGAATACTGCAGCACCCGCCGCATCACCGACCGCTTGAAATAAGAACTCTCCAGATGAAACTGGAGCACCGTCGTCTTCGGCACCGCCCACTTCTGCACAAAGAATTTCCCATCCTCGCGAAACTGCTCGACAAGAAACGGCGGAGCATCCGGGATGTAATCCAGATCGCCACGCTTCATCATGTCAGTCGCTTCCAGAGGAGAAGTCACCAGCTGCTCCTGAATTTCCGCCACATGAAAATCAAGCGTATCAGCAGGCTCCGCCTTCGAGCGGATATATCGCGCCGCCCCTCCGAATTCCCCCGCATACTTGAACCGCTGGGTATTGACCTTGCGCGAAGAATAATCGAGACGCACAACCTCATCACTAGCAGACACCGTGGCAACCTCAACCTCAGACTCGTTCCTGGCAGCCATCAAAAAGCTCGCAAACACCGCTTCAGGAGCAACCGGAATCGCAGCCAGTGAAATCCGCAAACGCTGAGAATCCAGCGGCTCGATGTGACGAATAAAACTCGATAGACGCTCGTTGTACCCGCTCGAACCCTGCTCAAACAAAGGCCTCATCGCGCGAGAAAGCTCCTGCGCATCCAGCGTGGAATACGTCTCATACGGCTGACGATCTGTCTTCAGGACCAGCAGGTACTCTCGCCCCAGGTCAGTCGGAACCCAGTCCTCCAGATAAGCCGAATCAAACAGCACCGCTTGATTCTGAAAACTATGCGGTCGAAAAAATGGCTCCCGCGTCAGGTCATCAATACGACGCGTTTCCAGACTCGGATAAGGCAAAACCGACTTTTCCGTTGGAACCCCAAAGACCCCCGCCCGCAGAATCTGATAACGAGTCGATACCCGACGAAACGCAGACGACAGCCCCGGCGTATCAGGCCAGATCCGAATCGCCTTCGTCATCGTGACATAACCCTGCTCGGGATGCCCACTCGAGTACTGAGAAAGCCCCTCGCCCATCAGCTTCGTCGCCTGAGCAATCAGACGCCCCGCCTCATCCGTAACCACACTGTTGCGCGGATACATCCCCTTCAGACGATTCAGAAAAAAACGCGCCTGAATGAAATCCTCGCGCGCAACCGAATCATTGATCGCCGCCCGACTAACATCCGCCGTCGTCGTTTCCAGCAGCGGAGCATCGCTTTTGACGACCCGCAGTTCATCAAGCCGGGACAATGCTTCCTCAAACCTTTTCGACGCCGAAATACTCTTGGCTTCATCCAGCATCAATCGGACATAAGCATCCTGAATGCCCGGCCAGGTCGATTTGCTCTTAAAGAAATCCTCCAGCGTCGAGATCTTGCGACCTTCAACAGCATCGAAATTCAAGCGTGTCACATCGCGCTCGATCGATCGCGACAGCAGATCAAACGCTTCTCCCCAGCGACCTTCTTCCTTCAGCTTCTCGACCTTCAGCAACAACAGGTCTTCAAAATAGAGAACCTTATCGATCAGCCTCGTTTCCAGCAGAAACTCCGGTGACACCAGATCCGGATCAGGCAGCGTCACCTGCAGAGAATTGAGCTCCTCCCGTCGACGCCTCCATTCGACCTGCAGATCTTCGCGCGTCGGACGCTGATTGACCAGCTTCTTGATTTCCTCATCCAGCCACGCGAGCACTCCCGGACGCGGATAAAGCGGCTGGACGATCAACACACGTCCGCTTTTCAACAGAATCCAGTCCAGCGCCTTGCCGGTATTCAGTTCTTCGAAACTCGGAAGCTCCATTTCGGCAAACAGCGGCAGGTCGTCCTGCGTCGAGGTGTCCTCCGCCTTCTCTGCCTGAGCCACACAGTCGGAACTTGGCGTGATAGCCAGTATCACCGCCAGGAGAACCAGTCCCCAGACACGATGATACCATCCCGACCTGTCGACTCCCCGCGCCATCACTCCTGTCTCCTCATAGAGACTGGAGCAGAATTCGGCGGCAAATTCAACACACAAGTACTCCCATCCACCGTCGGAACAAGCAGCATTGATCCGATCCACAGAGGCTCACCCTCCAGCAACTGCGCCAGAAACGCCGTCCCCTTCACCTGCCCGTTCCCTCGATCATGCTTGGTGACCAAACCCTGAGGAAATAGACACAACAGTTCATTGTTCACCGCAACACACGCCATCGGGAACGATTTCCAGTTCACCTTCCCTGACCATTTCTTCTCAGGGCGCTCATTGGTGAACTCGTAAAACTCCACCGACTTTTCACCCGCACAGGCGAGGAATCCCCCATTCGTCGCGATCACCGACTGCACCGCCCCCGCTGCCGAACGAATCTCGTCAATCAGCTGAAGATTCCGGGCATCAAAGATCCGCAGTGCACCATCCAGCGCAGAAACCGCAACCGCAGCCTTCTCAGGCAGGTACTTCTCGTACAGAAATCCCGACATCTCCACCATCGACTTCTTCACAAACCCCAGCTTCGGCTCACGACGCAACTCATACGCCATCAACCGCCCGGCATCATCGACAACCAGCAGATTCTCGTTATCAATAACATGCAGCGCATGCCATTTCGAGGCCCCACCAGCCCCCACGATTTCATCCTTCACTGCGCCCGTCAGATCGGTGACAACAATCTTCCCCCCAACCGGCAACAACAACAGCCCGTTCATCGAAACAGGTGCAGCTTCCAAGCCCCCCGGCAGCGCAATCGTCTTCTGAATCTGCCCCGCCGCATTGATAATCCACAACTGCGGCAACGCCCCCGTCGTCCAGACAGCCAGCTCCCCGGTAGTGAGTTCACTCGCATTGAACGCCCCCGTCACCCCCTTCGGCCTCTTGATGACCGCAGCAGGCGTCTTCTGAAACGGACTTCCAAAGATTCGATCCAGACTCGATCGATGAATACTCCCATCTTCCGTCACCGCGACCAGACCACTCTCATCGCGCGGATCGCGCGTCCAGGCCAGGATCCGCCCCGCATGATCCAGCTTCCATTCACTCGTCAGACTCTCACGGTCAAACTGACTGGTTGTCGCACTGTTCTGATCGTTGGCAAGGAACGTCGTATAAAGATCATTCGACGACGACTGAATCGGCTGAATCGTCCGCCCCAGAGGAATCGTTCTTTCATCGGTCGTAATCGCATCGGTGGTCAGTTGATAGCGTCGCAGCTGACTGCCACTCACCCACACACGGTTGTTCGGCCCAGCCGAGAGAAACAGTTCACTCTCCAGCCCCGTCTGCAGTTGATACCCCGCCAATCGCGCCAGCGCCGTCTGCCCCACAACATCCGAAACAGAAATCGCAAACAGCTGCTCCGGACGCGTCGGCACAAACAGGATGTTCCCCCGCAACAGCGCCGGATCATGCATCTCACCTTCCAGATCAATTCGACCAGCAATCGGCAACCCCTTCTCAGGCTGACGCGTATCGAGCGCCGTCACCCGACTCCGATTCCCTGCAAGATTCTCAAACGCCAGGATATTCCCCCCCGCAGACACAAATGGCCCCGCCATCGAAGCAGGATCATGCCCGTAATAAATCGCCCTCACCGGCTGCAACGGACGACGCCGAAGGATGTAAATCACCTCCGCATCCCCCGCGACCGCAAAATGCTCCTGGTCCGCCATCAGACACGGCGGTCCCTTCAGCTTCTGCGTAAACTGCAACGTCACCAGAAGACGCCCCGTCTCCACATCGATCTGATACAGCCTCGCAGAACGACTCGCCAGATAAATCTGACCTTCCAGCACCAGCGGTGCATCCTCAATCTCATCTTCCAGCGGCTGACGCCAGATCAACTGACCCGTTCGTTGTTCAATCAATTCCAGATCGCGATTCCGCGTATTGACCAGCAGGTAGCCCGGCCGCCCCCCGCTGATCGGAATCGGAAAGAACGGCAGGTTCACCCCGACCGGTCGACGCCACACAGGATCTCCTGTCAGCGCGTCGATCCCCAACAGGGAATCCTTGTGATACGAAATGACGACCTTCCCCGTCGAACGACGATCAGAACGTGATCGCGATTGCGCAAGAAACGTACTGACAACCGCATTGGCAACTTTCACATCATACCCGACCGCAGAAATCGTCGTGTCATCAATCAAAGTTGCCGTCTGTTCAATCTCCAGCAGTTTCGCCTGACGAACGCCGACATCCTTCTGGTTGGCAAGCTCCGGATAACGAGCCAGCAATTCCCGTCGAATCCGGAATCCTTCCATTGTATTCCGATTCGCGATCTGCACATCCAGCGCCGCGAGCGCAGCCACCAGCGTATCCTGACGAATGATCGCAGCCACCGACTGACGACGAGCCTCTTCAATCCGGCGCAACCGCTGACGACGCTCCTCCCCCTCCGGCGCATATCGCTGCCAGACAGAAACCGCTTCATCGCTCACCGGCAGCAGATCTCTATTAATCGTACGACCAGCATCAACCGCAGCCCCTTCAGCGATCTTGTAACTGATCGCTTCAAACCGCGGAGTCAGATCGTCGTCACTGTTAAACGACGCAGCATTCTCAATGAACGCCTTCAGCTGCCCCAGACCATCGACCCAGTTATTCGCACCCCCGCCAATCTGACTGTCAATCCGCGTCTCCGCCAGAGAGATCTTCGCCTGAGGAGTCAGACGGTGACTCGGGTAATCGTTGAGAAAATCTTCATACAGCTTGATCGCCTGAGGATAGTTCCCCTGCTCGCGCTGAGTATCAGCAGTCTTCAATTGCGAATCTGCAATGCTGCGCATAATGAGGAACCCGTATGTCCCCGCCACCAGCAGCAGGATGACAACCAGTCCCCCCAGCCCCATCACCAGCGGCGACCGCATCGGATCTTCTTCGCCCGGACGATACCCCCGTGACCGTCGATCCCGATCCCGATCACGATCCTGACTCCCTTCACGCGAAGTACGACCAACCCCAGGCTCCTCCACAGATCTCTCAGAATGTTTCGCAGACAGCTTCTCAAAAGGATCCAAAGGATCCGACTCCACCTCAGCCGCCTCTCTCTCTTCCTCCCGTTTCGACTTTTTCTCCGCCCGCTCCGCGCGACGCTTCAACGTCCCCGGATCGACCCCGCCACTCTGAACCGCCTGCTGCTCCTTCTCAATCTCCGGCAGCAACGTCTCCTTCTCCAGCCGCATCGCCGACTTCGGTTTCAACTCGACCCGTCGCTCCATCTTCTCTTTTTGACGAAACGTCGGCACGACTTCAGAATCCGTCAGCGGCTTCAAAAAATCATCATCGTCTTTCTCGATCCGCGCAGCTTTTTCCTGTTCGAGGACTTCTTCTCGTTCGGGATCACTGAAAGAAATAACGGCCTTACCGACCTTCAGCTTCATCCCCGGCTCGAGTGCCTGAAACCGCACCAGCTCCCCATCAACCTCAATCCCCTGCGGATTCGCAGAGACCGCCTCATATGCAGACCCGTTCCACGAAATCCGGCAGTGCATCGTCGCCACCCCGGAATCGTCGATCACCACATCGTTCGTCGCATGCGACCCGATCGTGATCGGACTCTTCTTGGAGAGCTCAACCGTTTCGTTTCCCGATGCTGTCTGAATCTTCAAACTCGCCATCACTCAATCCTTGAGTTAAATCTTATCCGTGGAAAATCCGCCCGTAACAAACGACCGCCAACCCTCAGACAGGCATATCACTGCCTATCATGTCCAAAACCACCCTTTTACCTCAATACCCATTTCCCCAACTTCTTCCTATCCCTTCCCCCCGTCCCTTCTCCCGCGGGGAGAAGGTGGCGGCGC
>SXPC01000012.1 GCA_005778225.1 Planctomyces sp.
ATAATCTGACCGACGACGCCGACCGGTTCACGTAGCGTGTAGGAATGGTAGTCCGCACCACCGACGGAAAGAGGAATGGTCGAGCCGGTGATCTTGGTGGGCCAGCCCGCCATATAGCGGAACATGTCGGCGGAGAGGGCAACGTCGGCGACTTTGGCGACTTTTTGAGGCTTGCCGTTGTCGAGTGATTCGATGGTGGCGAGTTCGTCGCTGTGCTTCTCGATGAGTTCAGCGATCCGCCACAGGAGTTGACCTCGCTCTGAAGGAGTCATCTTGCGCCATTGTCCACTTTCGAAGGCACGACGGGCGGCTTTGACGGCGGCGTCGACATCCTGCTTGTCGCCTTCCGCTGCGGTGGCAAGCTTTTCGCCGTTGGAGGGGTTGTAAACGTCGAAGCGCTTGCCGGAGGCTGCTGCGACCCATTCGCCATCGATAAGCATCTGGTGATTTTCGGAGATGAAGGCTGGCGTCTTGGACATGATTGTTTTCCTGGCGAATTGAGCGCGGATCACGCGGAGATTGCGTGTGGGGCGTGTTGTAATACCCACGCCGTTGAAGTATCAAAGAGCGTGGATTAATTCATGCTACCTGTGTCCTTTCAGCCAATCAACCTGCATCGCGAGAAACACTCTGTAACATGTTGCCTCGGAGGCGAGCGGGGAGTGTAAACTCCCTGTCTTCAAGGTCTCGTTTCAGCATGTGATCGGCTTCAGGATGTGTGCCACGGCTGTGTCAGCCGTGCAAGTCCACGTTGAGCGTCGATGCAAAGACCACGGCCGACACGGCCGTGCCACACAGAAAAACAACGAACAACATCATGCGATATCACCTGCATTACCACAAAGGGACATTGGAGATTGATTTGCCGGACTGGGCGAAGGTCGATGTCATCGCGAAGCCTTCGATGCCGGCGGTGAGTGATCCGCCGCGGGCTGTTGAGGAAGCGATCAATCAGCCAGTGGGGAGTGCGGCGATCGATGTGATTGCGAAGTGTGCCAAGACAGCGTGTCTTGTGATCTGCGACATCACGCGACCAGTGCCGAATCATCTCTTCCTGCGCCCTCTCATTGAACGTCTTCATCGAGCAGGAGTGCCGCTTTCGGGGATCACGGTGCTGGTCGCGACGGGGCTTCACCGGCCTAATGAAGTGGACGAACTGGCAGAGTTGATCGGGGATGCCTGGGTCCTGGAGAATGTCAATTGCGTGAATCACTTCGCGAGAAATGATGATGAGCATACAGACCTCGGTAAGACGCCGACGCGTGGGACGGTCGTACGCATTGATCGACGGTTTACGGACGCCGATGTGAAGATCGTCTCGGGGCTTGTCGAGCCACACTTCATGGCGGGGTATTCTGGCGGGCGGAAGGTGATCGCACCGGGGATCGCGCACGCGGAGACGATCACGACGTTTCACAATGCAGCGTTCATGGGGAATCCGAACGCGACGAACTGCAACTTCGATCGCAACCCGCTGCATGAAGAGCAGCTGGAGATTCTCAAACTGCTGGGACATCCCGAGAAGCCGATTCTGGCGGTCAATACGATCATTGATGAAGCGCGACGACTATCGTTCATTAATTTTGGGGACGTGTTGGCCAGTCATGTCGAAGCGGTGAATTTTGTGAAGCAGTTTTGCGAAGTGAAGCTGACGCAGCGTTATCAGACAGTCGTGACGTCGTCGGCAGGTTATCCGCTGGACAAGACCTATTACCAGACCATCAAGGGGATGGTCGGGGCGGTCAATGCGATGGCAGCAGGAGGTCAGCTTTACATTGCATCGAAGTGCAGCGAGGGACTCGGATCGGAAGAGTTTCGTGAGGCGTTGCGACGATTGAAGGCGCTGGGAGTTGATCCGTTTGACGCAGCGATTCACGAACAGACGCATGCCCATATCGATGAGTGGCAGGTCCAGAAGTTGTTGGAGCCAACGCGACAGGGGCGCGTCTTCCTTTATTCGGATGGACTCTCCGAGGATGAGAAGTCGATCACGAACGTCACGTGCGTGGCTTCTCTGCAGGATGCGTTAGTGAAGCGGGTTGTTGAACGGCCCGAGGAACGCATCGCGTTGATTCCTGAGGGGCCGTATGTCATCCCGTTTGCGGAATAGGAGGTAACTGCTTTCAAGAAGCAGGCACCTCGACGCAAGAATTCGCGACGTTCTGTTGCGTTCTAAGCCGTCGTCAGTTCCGGGAGGACCCCTTCGCCGCAGAAGTTGGGGTTGCCGAAGTGGTCGACGTGGTGGCCGAAGGCGTGGGCGATCGACATATGCAGGCGGTTGTGGGTGACACTCTTGAGTTGGAGAGAGCGTCCCATTTCCCAGCCTAAGCCGCCGCCGACGATGGTCAGCGGGATGTCGTTGAGGGTGTGGCTGGCGCCTTCGCCGAGTTCGTTGGTCCAGATGATGGTCGTGTGGTCGAGCATCGATCCGCTGCCATCTGGTTCTGGCGTGTCAGCCAGTTTCTTGGCGAGATAAGCCATCTGCTCGGCGTACCAGGTGTTGATCTTGATGAGGTCGTTCTGCGCCTCGTCGTTGGTGCCCGGTTCGTGAGAGAGGGTGTGGTGTGATTCCTTGACCCCCAACCAGCTCATACGTGCCTGGCCGACGCTGCAGGTGTATTGCAGAGTCGCGACGCGGGCCATGTCGTTGACGAATGAGTTGACCATCAGGTCGATCTGCATCTTGCTCAGCTTCGGCATGTTTTCATTGTCTTCACGAATACCGGCTTCCAGTTCAAGTGGCGGTTCGCGCAGCTTCTGATCCTTGGCTGCTTTGAATTCGTGTTCCATGTGACGGACGAAGGCTTCGTGTTCATCGAGCTTGACCCGATCTTCCGTGCTGAGCGTGCTGCGGACCTTTTTCAGGTCTGACTGCAGCGAATCGAGAATGCTGATGACTGCGGCTTGGTCTTTGACCTGACCATAGAGTTTCTCGAACATCGCATACGGGTCATCGATGGGGGCGATGGGCTTATTGCGACCTGCATAGACCATGCGAGTCCAGGGGTCGGCTTTGTCGGGGACGTTGACGCCGAATTCGAGAGACCCGAAGCGGGTGCGTGTCTGATCGTTGGACTGTAAATAGCCTTTGATCTCCTGATCGATCGACAGGCCACTGGCCCAGCCAGCGGGAGTGTGAGAGCCGCCTTGAATGTTCCCGGGGAGAAGTTCGATACCGGTCAGCAGGCAGCTCATGCCGCGCATGTGGTTATCACCATCGCCTTGGACTTTATCGCAGACCCCTTTGACGATGAGGGTTTTATCTTTGAATGGTTCCAGAGGCTTCATGATTTCTTTCAAGGTGAAATCACGACCGGCCTGATCAGGCCAGTAAGCCTTCGGGACGATCCCGTTGGGGCTGAAGAGGATGATCATGCGTTTGCGCGGAGCGACGGGCGTTGCGCAGTACCCCAGGCTCGGCAGTCCTGCGATCAGCGGGAAAGCAAAGGCAGAGATGCCCAGATCGCGCAGGAATTCCCGTCGCGAGCGGTGCAGCAAGCCCTGCTTCTCGGTCGTTAAACCTGAGGGGGAAGTCACATCGCGGAAGCTGCGGTGCGAGTCGCGTTCATGGTCGTGCGAATGTTCGTGATCACTGGACATGGGCGACCTCCTGGGTGTTCTGGCTGGCGTTATCCATCGTGATTCTCACGATCATTTCCAGCCAGAGTCGGCGGATGTGGAAATTGTCATTTTCAAACTGCAGGACGAGCTTCTCGCGAAGGTCATTCCCATAGCTGTTGATCGGCTGCTTGGCAGTGTGGTGGAACAGGTGATCGATGAACGCGCCATGGGCATCGGGTGACTGGGCGATGTACTGCGCCAGATCACGAGCGTTTTTGAAGGCGACTTCCTGGCCATCATCATCGACATACGTGGTCGCGGCATCGACGGGTTTGGCGTCATAGTTGGCGCGGAAACGGCCGAGGGCGTCGTAGTTTTCGAGTGTGAAACCGAGAGGGTTGATGATGCGGTGACATGTCTGACAGTTCGCAGCAGAGGTCATCTGGGAAACCTTCTCCCGCATCGTCATATCGGGGTCGAAGTGGGCATCTTCGAACAGGTTGGCTTCGGGAGGAGAACGGAGTTCTCGGTTGATCAGACGTCTGGTGACAAAGACGCCGCGGTGAATCGGCGAGCTTTCCTGTTGGTACGCAAACGCAGCCATGACGTAAGGGTGCGTCAGCAGTCCGGCACGAGCCCCTTCGTCGAGAGAAAGTTGTTCGAAGGCTTTGATGTCCTCTTTCTGGACACCATAGATTTTGGCCAGTCGCGCGTTGACGGGGTACTGAGCGCTGGTCATCAGCTGGCGGTAATCGGACTGCTCGCCCCAGACAATCTGGTCCACATACATGTCCAGAGAAGTGCGAAGGTCACTGACTGCTTGACTATCGAAGTCTTTGTCGAGAGTCTCGCTTTTGGAGGGGAATGGTTTTTCGTCGAGTGTCAGCCAATGGTGGGTGAACTCGCGGAACTTGGTTTTCGCGCGAGGATCTTTCATCATTTCGAGAGTGACTTCGCGAACCTGTTGCTCGGTCTTCAGACCGCCCCAGCCGACACGGTCACGCAAGCGGTTGTCCGGATAGCAATCCCAGATCGCCAGCGACAGACGAGTCGCCATCTTCATGCCAGGATCATCGGTCGAGGTGATGTCTGGATACAGAAAGCGTGGCGATTTCAAACAGAGAATCGCAGTCCGTTTGACGGCGTTTTCTAAGGGGGCGTTGTTCTCGAAGAACTGGTCGACATACTGTTGTTGCAGTTCGCCCTCGAGCTTCATGCGAAGGCATCGCCCTGCGAAGTCTCGACAGAGTTTGTGGATCTTCTCGCGACGTTTGGCGTCATCATCCTCTTTTTTGACATCAGCCAATTTGTTGGCGTTGGACCACATGTAATTGGCGGCTTCGATCGCAGCTGATGTCGTCGCGGAGTCCCAGGCGTTGGAAATCGTCAAGCCACGTCGATAACCGGAGACGCTATCGTCTGCAGGGAATTTTGTCTGACAGATGAAGACGCTGGGGCACCACTTCGGTGAGAGATTGCTGTTCGGGATAACGTGCATGGCTTTGAAGGGGGGCTTCCACTTCAACGCGATCGAGGCTGACGGGTCTTTGAACTTGAACATCTCGAGCTTGAGAAAATAGGCCCGACCGCCGACGAGTCGAATGACGCCCGAGAGTTCGCGTTTCTTACCTGCTTCGGCGACCCAGCCATCGATCAGCGGTTCTTCCCCGTTGTTAACAAACAGCTTGAAGCCGTTTTCCGACTCGACGGCGAATTCATAGTCGCCGGTTTCCTCAGCCAGAACGCAGCCGTCCCAGCGAATGCGGAACTCTTCGTGCGTCTCTGGCTCTTTAATCGGCGATTGATCCTTGAAGTCGAAGTCGACATTCGGATCAATCTGGGTTTCTTCGCCGTTTTTACCAGTCTTGCGTTTGGCTGCGTAGTGAGCTTTCAGTCCCCGCTCGGTTCCCCAGTCCGTCGATGACGGAGGCCAGGGAGTGAGGAGATCCGCGAGGGTGGCGATGTATTGCGTGTTGGTGAGGTGGACGAGTTCACGTTTGGCGGTGACATCGATATTGCGAGCCTGTGGCGAGTAGAACTTTTCGAAGACGTACTTCGCAACCGCCTTTGATTCTTCAGCGTTGCACTTGTCAGGATCATCCTCGGGCATCGTCTCGTCGATGACTTGAGCCAACGCGTCGACATCGAGCGTCCCAATGAGAGGGTTGGCTGTTTTGCCTTCGACTCCCAGTCCCTTTTCGCCGTGGCAGGAGGCGCAATGAGTTGTGTAGACGGCTTTGCCATCGACCTGTGCCAGCGATGATTGCGAATTGATCAACAAACACAGCATCGCCACGATGGCTGTGAAGAAGCCGCTCCACACGCGGGTGGACGTCACTGGTGCTTTGAGTTGGGGTTTGCGCATCATTGTCTTGATCAGTGGACGGGTGGAAGTCATGGCTGATTCCCACGTGAACATTGCCTTAGGCAACGGTCACATCCAAGTGTGAAGGCGGGCAGATGAGGAGGGGACGGCGCAGGCAGCCGTCAACAAAGGAGGGAGCTGACCAACGGGCCAACAGAAATTCTGTCGACTCGGACCAATCAACTTCTCTCTATATTTACTGCTATTCCAGAGCGAATGTCAACGATCATCTTCCTCATAGAGCAGATCAACCGGATCTAACGAACGACCGGATAAGATGTTACGTGACATGCTGGAAATATGATGAGTCGATCTAGTATCGTCCTGCGCAAAGAAAAACCCACTGTCTGCCATTCGCTTACTGCAGGCATCAGTGGGTAAATTCTTGAAATTAAACGGCTTACGTTAACCTTCGGACAGGCCCAGGACGTCCTGCATGTTGTAAAACCCGGCAGGTTTGTCGACGAGGAACTTGGCAGCAGTCAAAGCCCCGTAGGCGTAGCTGTCCCGCGTATGGCCGCGGACATAGACTTCCAGTGTTTCTCCCATCATTCCAAAGACGATGCTGTGTTCGCCGACGTTGTCGCCGGTGCGGAGGGCGTGGTAGCCGATTTCGTTTTGTGGACGTTGGCCGGTGCGTCCCTCGCGGCCGTGGCGGTGGACGGACTGCTGCATCTCTTCAGCGACGATCTCGCCGAAGCGGAGGGCGGTCCCGCTCGGGGCGTCTTCCTTGAAGCGGTGGTGACGCTCGACGATTTCGACATCGACGCCGTCCGGCAGATTCTTGAGGGCCCGAGCCGCATCGCCGACGAGCTTCATCGCGACGTTGACCGCCATGCTCATGCTCGGTGCGATCAGGAACGGGGCGACCTGGCCGACAGCCATCGCGGACTGGCGCTGCTGTGGCGTCAAACCGGTGGTGGCGACGACGAGTGGAATCCGCCGTTCTTCGCAGACCTGGGCGATATCGAGCAGACCTTCGGGGGTACTGAAATCGATGATCACATCGGGACGCTCGGTGAGGTCTTTGGTAATCAGAACGCCGATGGCGCCGACGCCGGCGATTTCACCGGCATCACGTCCAAGAAAGCCGGAGTGATCTGACCCGTAGGCGCCGACAATATGAAAATCGCTTCCCTGGCAGGCTAGGACGACAAGCCGTCGCCCCATTCGACCTGCTGCTCCATTGATCCCGAGTTTGATGCGCTTTGACATGGCGATGACATCCTGAATGGCGTGTGTAATTTTCAGACCAGTTTACCGCGCCGGGGCTGGGTTTTCTATGATGTTTGAAGAGACTTAAGGCAGTACGTTTGCTGGAGAACGCATCAATGTCGAAACCACTTTTCCCGCATGATCCCGATGATGAACAAGAACAGCGCTGGAAAGAGGAGATTCTCAGAATCGCGAGGCAGCGATCTGCGTTACGGGATGCAGGTGAGCCCGGAGTTCCATGGGAAGAAATCAACGCACGCATTGAGGAGATGCTTCAGCAGGATGACGAATGAGCCACCCGCTACTTCTTTTCAAACGCAGAATTGATCTGCTCGATCGCCCAGGTGGCGGCTTCGCGAAGTAACTCGGATTCATGCTCATCTGCCATCAGAGCGAATAGGGCAGGTAAGGCGGTGACCAGTTTCTGGTTTCCTGCGACCATCGCGGCATTTCTCAACAGAGCAGCACGTCCGGGGCGCATCATCGGGGTGTTTTTGAAACGTTCGTGGAACTCCTCTTCGGACAGGCTCAGAAGCATGACGAGGTCGAGTTGTTCCAGATCTTCTCTGTCTTTGAACTCCGTCATCGACGCGGCGAGGTTGCGTCGGTTCCAGGGGCAGACTTCCTGGCAGATGTCGCAGCCGAAGATCCAGTCGGACAGGTAGGGGCGAAGAGATTCGTCGGTTGGTTCGTGGCGTTGTTCGATGGTTAAATACGAGATGCAGCGACGGGCATCGAGGACATACGGCTTGACGAAGGCCTCTGTCGGGCAGGCTTGCAGGCAGCGGGTACACGTGCCGCAGTGGGAGGTCTCATGAGGCGTATCGACGACGAGTTCCGCATCTGTCAATAACGACGCGAGGAACAGGTAACTCCCCTGATGTTTGTTGATGAGCATCGTGTTCTTGCCGATCCAGCCGAGGCCTGCTTTGCGTGCGAAGTCCCGTTCGAGCAGCGGGGCGGTATCGACGGTCCCGCGCGTTCGACAGCCGGGGACGAGGCGTTTGAGTTCCTGGGCGAGAAGGTAGAGTTTGTCGCGGAGGATGTCGTGGTAGTCATGAGCACCGCGGGCGTAACGGGCGATTTTTCCCTGGCCGGGCTCGACGTTTTCTTCCGCGAGGTTGTCATAATTAACGCCTAGCATCACCACGCTGACGGAATCGGGCATGACCCCGGCGGGACTTTCGTAAGCGTCGGCTCGTCGCTGCATATAACCCATTGAGCCGTGGAACTGTTGTTCGAGCCAGTCTCGGAATTCGCCGTAGGTGTCCGCTTTTTCGGCGCACGCGATTCCAACGAGCGAGAACCCGATCGAACGGGCATACGACTTCAGCTGAATCGTGATTTCGGAAGAGGCCACCATGGCGCAATGATAGTCGAACGAAGTGGCCCGCGCAATGACGTGGGTGCCTATGCACCTTCTGCGTGGAGATGAGGATTGATGAGCGCGTCGAGATCACGAGAAAGCTTCAGCGTGTCTTCATGATCGGGGCCGAGCTTTTCTGTGTAGGTGACGAGCGCCTTGTTGCCGCACGAGATTGATTTGTCAATCTGTTTGAGTTTGCGATGAAGATTCATCATGCGGTGGTTGATAAACCCGATCACGATGTCATTTTCCGGGAAGTATCGCCCTGCGACTTTGAGTCCGTCCTGTGCGAAGCGTAATGCCTGCTGGTAGTCCTGAAGATACTCTTCGACAGCGGCGAGTTCGCCATAAATTTCGAGAAGTCCTTCGTCTTTGTCGCCGTAGAACTCGATGTGCTTCTCGACAGCATCCCGGTAATGCTGACGGGCGTCGTGAGGACGTTTGGTCGCGAAGCAGATGCGTCCCAGCAGCGCCAGCGTCTGAGGCATCAGGCCGTGGCAGGTGGTTTCGTTGAGATTGAGGATGCTGAGAATCTGACGGGCGTAATCTTCAGCTTGCTCATACTGACCACGATCTTCGCTGAAGGTCGCAAGGATCCAGAGGCAGTCGAGCAGGCGATAGTGGTAAAGGCCGTAGGCCTGTTTGATGAGATCGACAGCCCCTTTGATGCAGGTCTTCGTGCGGTTATCACGGTGTCCTTTGTCGTAGACTTTCGCGAGAAGAATCAGCAATCGCGAGACTTCCGGGTGATGCTGGCTGTGTGCCTTGCGGACGATCTTCATGGCATCGTCGAGAGCGTATTCGGACTGGTTGAATTTCTTCTGGTCGAACAGGATGCCCGACTTGCCCACGAGCAGGGTGGCCTGCTGCATCGGGTCGTTGATGTTGTTCTTTTTGGCGAGCTCTTCGGCGTGGAGATAGTCTTTCTCGGCGTCGTCGTAGCGTTTGAGTTGACGCTTGATTTCGGACAGCAGCAAAGACATGGGGATCAATTTGGGACTCGTCGGACCATAGAGTCCTTGAGCCAGTTCGACGGCTTCCTCAGCGAGTCCGAGAGCCAGATGAGGGAAACGCTGTTGCAGGCGTATGTCGGAAAGTGTGACCAGAGTTGGAATGAGAGCTTGCGCACGTCCTGCTTCCGTGGAGAATTCGCGTCGTACGGCGAGGGCAGCCGAGAGCATTTCATCCGCCGCCTTGAGTTGTCCCAGGCTGAATTCTAATGAGCCGAGATTGTGACGACTTTGTGCGACGAGTGAATGACTCTCGGGCAGCAGTTGAAGGCGGATGATCAGGCTTTCCTGAATCAGCGGATAGGCCTCATGATGCTGCCCGCGCTGGCGATAGAGTTCGCCCAGGTTGTTGAGGATTGTCGCAATGGACAGATGCAGCGGCCCGCGATGTTTTTTGAGTATCGCGAGGTGCGTCTTGAGAATCTCTTCTGCTTCCGAAAAGCGGCCGAGGGTGATCAGGATCGCTGCATGGTTATTACGAGTGCGAGAGAGTTCGTCGAGCAGTTCCTGCGGCTTGCGCTGCGTGATGCTCAAGGCATACAGACAGATCGAAAGCGCCAGTTGTGACTGCCCCACCTGGTACAGGCTTTCGGTCGCCTGATTCAAGAAGACACTCACGGGACGGTACAGCATCGGACTGGTCGAGTTCACCAGCTCGAAGACGTGCTTGAGTTCTTCATTGACCAGCGGCTGACAGTCACGCAGAGCCAGGCACAAAAGCAGGGTGGTATGCGCTTCCAATCGCCAGAGATGATACTTCTCGAGATTGGTGGTGTCTTCATCGTCGAGCAGGGCGATGAGCTTGTAATTGAAGGTCTCTGCTTCGCGGTATTTGCGAGACGAGAGCGCCACGCCAGCCAGGCGGCGGAGTTCTTCGATTTCCTGTTCAGCTGATAACCGGCTCATACGACTGTGCACTGGTTGCTCACGCAGATGTGTCTGGCCGCAACGGGAGTGACGTCTCCCATTGACAAGGTTGCTGCTGCCATCGTGAGCGGCATTGCGAAGTGAAAATGAAAGCGTCTGCTTCCACTGTACAGTTTAGACGTCGTCTGAAATTCCAGTTGAGAATTCGATTGTCATCGACCAATCAAACACCACAAACTCGCTACAATTCTGAAAAACCGTCGTATTCCGCAGAATCGATCTGGCGAATTCGCCTCAAACGCCAGTCAGAAAATCAGTTACGTCTAAGATATTGGCCCGGTTATCTCCTATCATATCGAAGTTTCCCACATCGGCAAACGATCGATTAGTCCATCTTTGAAGTCGAAGCTGACAGATGTCAACTCCCGTTACGCTGACTCATCACGATCTGGCCACAGAACTTGTCCGCTGGTTCATTCAGCTCCGCTGGGTGGCTGTCTTCGGTCAATTGACCACAGTTCTCGTTGTCTGGTTCGTCCTGCATATCGATGTCATGCTGATTCCATTGCTGATGATCATTGCAGCCACCTGCCTCAGTCAGGTGGCGCTGCAAATCGTGTTCTGGCAGTTGCGGGCGAGAGCCAAACGCACGGGGTTCGATGTTTCTCCGACCTCGATGCCACCCAGGCCTGAGGAACAGGGAATCCTGGCGCAATCGATCATCGGCATCGTCATGGCGGCGGATCTTGTTGTGTTGACGTCGTTGCTCTACTTCAGCGGCGGGGCAGCCAATCCGTTTGTTGTTTTCTACATCGTCAACTTATGCTTAGCGGCGACGATGCTCTCGGCGACCTGGAGCTGGATTCTGACAGCACTCTCGCTGTATGGCTTTGTCTTCCTGCTTATGTACAGCAAGCCGTTGAGTATTCGTGAAGGTCAAGCCGAGATTCGTGAGTTGTTGCGCGGCAGCCAGGTAGGTATCGAACAAGTCGGATTGTTCGTCGCGGTGACGACCTGCATTGTCGTGATCGTTTACTTCACAACGATGTTGAATTCTCAGCTGCGAAAACGGGAGCTGGAACTGCGCGAAGCAGAGCGTCTTCAAGCCAAGACAGACAAGCTTCAAGCGTTGGGGACACTTGCTGCAGGCGCGGCGCATGAACTCGCGACGCCGCTTTCCACGATCGCCGTCACTTCGACCGAACTTCATCGCGAACTCCAGCGACTGGAAGCATCCCCCGAGGTTCGTGAGGATGTGAAGTTGATTCGCTCGGAAGTCGATCGCTGTCGTAAGATCCTTGATCGCATGTCGATCGAGGCTGGGCAGATGACCTGGGAACAGATCGAAACGATCACGATCGAAGAGCTATTCGATGAGATCAATGAAGACCTCAAGCACCGCGACCGAGTGCAGTTTCAACTCGATGAAAGCCTGAAGGAAGAGGAGCTGACAATTCCGCTGGGGTTGTTGGCTCAGGCATTGCGAGGGATCGTCAAGAACGCGATTGAAGCAACCCCACCTCCCAAACGGATCAGCTGCAAGGCCGATCTGATCGAACTGCCGACCAAAGGGAATGCATCCCCGAAACGTGTTGCGAGACTGCTCGTCATTGATCAGGGGCAGGGGATCACGCCGGATGATCTGGTCAAAATCGGCGATCCTTTCTTCACGACGAAACCGACCGGGCAGGGCATGGGGCTGGGACTATTTTTAGCGAGGTCAGTGATTGAACGCCTGAAGGGATCGATGACGATCAACTCCCTGGCCGGTCAGGGGACGACCGTCACCATTACGCTGCCGCTGAATGGCTCTGTCAAAGCGTGACATTTCGTCTCACCCTTCCGAACAGCCTTTACACTGGTTATCGCTGTCGAACTCTTTAAGATGAGGTGTCCTTCCCATCCCTGACGCCAGGTTTTTTCATGGATAGTGCAACCGCGATCTCGACCGGCAAACAGATTCTCATCATGGATGACGATGACATGCTGCGCACACGACTCGTGCGGGCATTTCAGGTCCGAGGCTATGGCGTTGTCCAGGCTGCCTCGTACGATGAAGCCGTTGATCTACTTCATCAGCAACACGTTGACTTCGCGGTGGTCGATCTGAATCTCCCCGGGCGGACCGGCCTCGATTTTCTGAAGACGGCAGAAAAGGTCTCACCGTCCACTCGCTCTGTTGTGGTGACGGGTTATGGGTCGATCGTCTCTGCCGTCGAAGCGATCAAGCATGGTGCTCACCATTATCTGACCAAGCCCGCTGATGCTGATGAGATCCTGGCAGCCCTCTTGAGTGATGACCCGTCGTCGCTGACCGATAGCTCCGCTTTCAAGCCACAGACGCTCGCAGAAACCGAGTGGGAACACATTCACCGGATCCTGTCAGAGACAGGGGACAACATCTCGGAAGCCGCCCGTCGTCTGGGAATTCCCCGTCGCACACTGCAGCGGAAACTTAAGAAACGCGCACCGTAATCGTTGGATCAATCATGAAGCCAGCATCAAACATTGCCTTCAAAGAATGGGCTTCCGTCTGTGAAGCGATCGCAGCGGGGACGCAGACGATCATTTTGCGCAAAGGCGGAATTCATGAAGGGGATGAAGGTTTCCAGCCTGAGCACGCAGGCTTTTGGCTTTACCCGACGCAGTTCCATCAGACTCCTGACGACCTGTCGATCGAAGGCGCTCCTTTCCTGGAACTTGCTCAGGAGCACATCCCGGAAGACAACACGATTGTGTTACGGACATTCGTCAGTGTCTCGAAAGTCGACTACGTCATCGACGAAGCTCGACTTGATGATTACCGCGAGCAACACATCCTCTCGGACATCGTCGTTCACCGACGATTCCATTACAAACAGCCGGGACTCTTTATCCTGCACGTCACAGCGAGCAGTCTGGAAACGCCCCTCGTGCTGCCGTTCGACTATTCTTACGCAGGCTGCCATACCTGGGTCGAGCTGACTCAGGCGGTTGAAACGCCGTAAGAAGCTGTTTGCTCGCAACGGTGAGTTTAATTTAACCTGTGTGCCACGGCTGTGTCAGCCGTGGATATGGACGTTCATTGCGCGATCGCACGGCTGACACAGCCGTGGCACACAGGGGATGTCTGTATCGTTGCTGTCACTGTGCAACGCGGAACAGCGGTAGTTACTTTCCCGAGGTCAACTCAGCAAGACGATCCTGTGCTTTGGGGGCTTCCAGTGAGTTGGGAAACTCCTGCAGCAGTTTCCGATACGAATCGAGTGCGTTGTTCTGGTGTCCGAGCATTTCATCGCATTGCGCTGTCTGAAAAAGAGCCGCTGAACGCCACAGGTCAAAACCCGGAAACAGCAGATAAACACGCATGTAACTGGTCAGCGCGTCGCTGTAGCGCTTCTGCATCAGGTAAGTCTCAGCCTGGTAGAAGTGACTTTGGACGGCGGCTTCATTCTTGACGGTATCAAGAATCTGCAGCGCCTTCGTGAAGCTGTCATGGGCGTTCTGAAATTTTGCCTGCGCGATGGAGCAGCGACCCGCGATGACCTGGGCATCGGCTCGTAACGGACTCTTGGGGAACTTCTGATCAATCTCGCTGACCAATGTCATTGCTTCGGGATACTGCTTACTGCGACGGGCAGTTTCCGCTGACAGTAACCAGATCGACGCCACTGATTCTGCCATTGGCTCAGAGGTGAGTGTGGACGATGCAGGTTCCAGTGTCGTTCTCAACTCGCCCAGCAGGGTTTTGGCGGCATCGAGCTGGTCCGTTTCGACAAGGGCTTTTGCTTTCTGATAAAGGACATTCAGCGTCTCAAGATCATTGAGAAGAAGTTCTGTATTCGTCGCGGGGGTTGCCGTCGGAGAGACCATTGTGAGGAAGGCATCCGCTCGCATCACTACTTCCTGCCATGCCTTTTTACCAGCCGACAGCATGACGAGCTGATAGGCAGATCGCTTGCGGACGATGGGATCAGCGTCTTCTCGTGCCATCAAAAGCTCAAAACGTGTCTTGCTTCGGTCGACGTCGCCGTTGATAAAATCGCTTTCGGCAAGAACCAGCAGCGCATCGTCTGCGCGCGAACTGGTGGGGCAATCGCTGAGGAGCTTTTCATAGATGGCATCAGCTTTGGCGTACTCACCAGATTCATAATGCAGCAATGCCCATTCGTCGTAGAGCTTATCGAGATTGACCTGCTCTTCGACCGAGAGTCCTTTCAACGAAGCGACCGCTGTCTGGTAAGCTTTGTCAGACGCATCGTTCTGCTTTTGCAGTCGGAACGCGCGGGCGGCTTCTTTTGAGCAGCGGTACATCTGCAACACCACATCAGGAGGAAGCTCCTTGACGTTTTTGTCGATGTAAGGGGCATACCCGTCAGTAAAGGTCTTGGCTGCCAGCGGCAGTTGACCTGCCTTCTGCAACGCCACGCCTGCCATATGATGGGCTTCGATCGCGGAGGCGGGTTTCTGATTGGCCAGCTTGGCCAGTTTCAGGAAACGCTGACTGGCGACATCGTATTTCTCCTGCTCATAGGCAGACCAGGCTTGTCCCCAGAGCGCGGGCACGTACTGCGGGCTTTTGGCTCCTTTCGAGACGACCTCGTCATAAAATTCATCGGCAACGGCAAACTGTCGTTGCTTGTAAGCATCTTCTGCAACCTGCAGTGCCAGTCGAGATTTGACGTCGTCGTTCACATTCAGCGTCAGTAATTTTCCGAGGACGCCGCTTGCTCCTTGAGAGTTTCCAAGGCGTCCCATGGCGATCGCCATTGTCGTCAGGACCTGTGCTTCGGTCGCTGAATCTTTGCGTGCTTTGTTTGTACTTCCCAGATAGCCTTCCGCGGCTTTGACCGCGTCCTTGTTTTTGTTCAGAGCCAGATAGCTGATGGAAAGGACGGCATATGCTTCTGGAAAATTCTGCTGGTTTGTCTGGACGTCCATCATGGGCTCGAGAAGATTCAGGGCCTTCTGATACTCCCCCGCTTTGTGGTACGCCCGTGCTGTCTGATAACGTGCTAATAGACGGGTCGATTCTTCTGCTTTGGAGAAGTCGATTTTCTCCAGATAATCAGCCGCCTTGAGAAATTCCTGACGCGCTTCGACTGGCTGATTGGCTTCGATCTGCGTCCCCTTGCCGATCAGCATTTTGGCATTCAGGATGTCAGCGGTCTGCTTCCATGACGAGCTGTCATATTTGGCGTGAAACTGCTTGAGCAGTTCTTCTGCGTGGGGCCAGTTCTCAGCGGTCACTTCCAGATCGAGGCTGCGAATGATGGCATCGGGGGCTCGCGCGTGATCGGGGATGGTTGCGAGCAAGTTTTCCCAGGTTTCGAGCGCTTCTTTTGTCTTGCCGACATAGGCCAGTGACATTCCTGTCTGATAAATCAATTCACCGCCGAGACTGCCCGTCTTCTGATCTTCAGGAAGAGGGACAGCTGCGAATGACTTGAGGGCGGCTTCGTGATCGCCTTGCATCTGCTCGCTCATTCCCTGCCAGAAGATCGCTGTGACGGCGTAATCGGGGTTCTTCCTGGCTTGTGTGTAAGAGCGGATTGCTTCCCCGTAACTGCCTTGTGCATAGCTGGCTTGTCCACGGTTCAGCCAGACATACGAAACGAGGCTGTCATTGGGGAAACGCTTGAGGAACTGATCGAACGACGCAACCGAGGCGGCGTAATCCTTCTGGTCATACGAGATGAGCGCCAACTTGATTAATGCCTGAGCAGCCCGCGGCTGGTTGTCCGCATCCGCAATTTCCGAATAGATCTTGCGAGCTTTGTCAAACTGGCGGGTTGCTTCCAAGGCCTTCGCCAACCCAAAGCGGCTGTCTTCGATCAGCTTGCCTTGAGGATATTTCGCCAGTGATTTTTCGAAGATTGGAACTGCTTCCTGGGCTTTGTTATTTCTCAGCAGGGTATCGCCATAATATGGCAAGCCCCATTCCAGGAGTGGATCATCGCCCGCTTTGGCCATCCATGTTTCAAATTCCGTCTCAGCGGCTTTGTAATCCTCAAGCAGATAACTGCATTCCCCGACACGGTAGAGGGCTTGCAGCAGGTTCTTATCGGGTGGAGTCGCCTTCAAGTCTGAGGCGTTGACATACTCCCGTAACACCACGCGAGCGGGCTCATATTTGTTGAGATTGATCAGCGCCTGGCTGCGATAAAGCCGGGCGGTCCCGACTTTCGAATCTGCAGGAAACGAGGTGATGAACTTCCCGAACGCTTCTTCCGCGAGTTCGTAACGCTGCTGTTTGAATAGACCGACTGCGAGCGCATACTCATCATCCGCCTGAATGGCGTATGATGTGGAAGTGGTCATCAACATCAAAAGGCCTGTCAGTAGAACAGCAGACCAGCGTGCAAAGGTTGTCATAGCGAAGACTTCGGTCGTGAGAAGAACAATTCGAATCGTCATTCCTCTTCATTATGCACGCCAGTTTGTGACATACAAGACGCGGGGTTTCCCCCAGCCCAAATTGAAGCCCACGAAATCGCGAAAAATACTTAGAACCCAACCAATTAGGCAGTCTGCGGAACTTTTGCAGGACGTCAGAAAATGAACCGCAGATAAACACTGATCGACACAGATAAAACCACAAACAGGATTTGGGTTCATACTGTGACAGGATCACTTCATTTGTTGCTTTTCGCTGCGGCAGTCAACTTATGCAGGACTCACTGTTTCTTCTGTGATGTGAGTTGTTCATGGAACGATTCTTTAAGCCCATTGAGTATCGTGCGAAAGGGAATCGTGATTGCATCCAGGCTATGATGCTGCTGGAGATAGGCTTGTGCCTGCGAGGATGGTCGTGGCGGCAATTTGATGCTTTTAACGAATTCGTCCCAATCCCCATTGGCACAAATACCGGCCTCTGAGGACGTCAGGAAACGATCCGCGACATTGAGACTGATGATCGGTCGCTGGCAGACAACGGCCTGTAGAAAGGTGTTTGGAAAACCTTCCTGGCTCGACGTGCTGATCAGTCCTTTTGACTGTTGGAAAACGGCTGGCATCTGCTCGTAAGGAACGCTTTCCACAATCGTGACATTCGGAGGGCATTCCCGACGGATCTCATGTTCAAGTTCCTGATCGCGCGGGTTGAGAATCATCAGGAAGCGTTCGTCGGGGCATTCTCTGGCCAGTTGAATGAGCAACTGGGGCTGCTTGTGATGCCGCTCACAGCGCCCTACCCACAACCAGGCGTTCGAGGCGCTTCTGATTTGAGGCGACAGCGATTCTGCGTACTGAGACTGCTTGTGCCACCAGTCAATGTCGATCGGGTTTTCGAGGATTATGCTCTCACGGTCAAAGCGTTCCTTGAGCATCGCTTGTTGCTCAGGTGTTTGCACGACAATTTGATCTGCATTCTTGAGGATCCACCAGGTCTCTTCGGCGCGATCTCCAAACTGCGAGACATACCCAGTTCCAGGTCGATTTCGTTCGTCGAGATCTCCGTCCCAGGCGATCATGACCACCGATGGCTGACCCGCCTGCTGGGCAGCTTCGATCAGATATTTTGTGTAGTAAGAAACGCCGAAGCCGACGAAGATATCGGCTTTGGTTGTCGACAAGACCTCGGCAAATGATGTCTGCTTTTCTGTGGGAGACAGGAATTTTAAGGTCGCGAGTTTCGCCAGACCCGTGAGAAGGCGTGGGCTCCAACGTCGAACTTTCAGCCAGGGAAACGAGTACGACCGAGTCAGGTAAGGCGATAGTTGGGAAACCGCGTGACTCCACTTCGATTCAAACGGGACGATGTTTACATTCTCGATTGTTGAAGACGTCGTTGCGATGTCGCGAATCACAAACGAGACCTGCGTATGAGGCTGTCTGGCCAAAGCTTTTGCCAGCATCCAGGCACGGACTTCCATCCCGCCGATGTTTTTTTCAGGTCGTTTAAAAACGACACCGGCGGCATTCAAACAAACCATCGCGATCGACAACGACGTTTGCTCGTGCTGGTCGTTGCTGTGGTTCACGAGTTGTCCCTGTCGGTGTCAGTCTGGATGAAAACTACCTCGTGAAGTTTAGCTGACTCTCGCAGAAACGATAAGCAGGAGGGCGTCGACTGGCGTTTGGAGAATCAAAGTGCCCGGGACGTGACAGCGAGCAGAAGCAGATCGCTGTCACAGAGAATGGCACGACTGACGGCTGGCTTGATTCCGGGAAAACGATTGACGGCATTTTTCGGGTCGAGCAGGATTGGGAACGCGCGAACGGGCATCGACTGGGCATCGAAGAATTCGAGCAGACGCTCTCGCTGCGGGCGATAGGAGCGTTCCAATAGTGGCCAGAAACAGGACTGAAATCGTGCTTTGATTTGTTTCTGGTACAAGTACAAAGAGCCCAGACCTGAGCACAGAAGTAATAATAGAAGAATACCGCCCGCAAGAAAGAGGTCATCCGATGAAAAGGCGGCAAAGACGAGAAGCAACAAGCCGCAAAACAACAGCGTCGCCAGAAGCCCAATCGCAATGCTGCCGGCCAGTTGAGATCCATACCAGATCCAGGTCGGAACCTCCTTGCTTACCTCTGCCAGAAACCGTCGGAAATTCAGGATCTGTCCCTGGTTGACGCCGCCGATCGGACGAATGACTCCGCCATTGATCAGCAGGTATTCCCAAAGCTCAGCCAGAGGGTAGTTCGCATTTGCCTGAGAGACTTTGGTCGACAGGATACTGTCACGTCGTTTGCAGATTTCGTCAGTGGCTTTCAAGAGTACGTCGCGTCGCCCCTGGGGAGGGATCGTCAAGACCTTCTGGCAGATCTCGCGGATCTTGCCGGCGAGTGCAGTCTCATGATCAGACGTGGTCTTTCCTTGACGGGCCAACGTGACAACATGAAGTGCCCGTTCGAGTCCTTCGAAATCAATTCGCTGCCAGTTGTTGTCTGACTCCAGAAGTTTCATTTGTCGCGCGACCCAGGCATCCTCCTGAAACCAGGCAGCGGTCGGGAGCAGATCGACAAGAACGGACATGACTTCGGACCGTCCTTCAGCATGCGGCTGAAGCTCGCTGTCCCAGAGTTCCAGGCAGCGTTTGATTCCCTTTTTCTTGACGATCCCGAAAATCAGACCTGAGAGAAGTTCATGGCTGACAGCATGAGGACGAAGTGCGACAACACGTTTGATCGCTGCTTCGAAATCGAGGGTTTTGTTCGTTGGATCGTTGTAGTGAGCTGCCAGGATTTCCATGAGTGGGCGAGACCTGGGATAAGTCTTCAGCCCGTCCCACAACCAACTCTCGAACGATCCTCGATCCGGAAACGACTCATGGCCGACGATATCAGAGAGGATAGCCAGGTCGACAAAATCGTCTGCTGATTTCGTAGGCTTGGCCAGCAGCTGACGAAAGCTTTCCTCGGGCTCGGACGGATCAATGCCGATGACGATGGGTTCGGGGCTTTCGAGGATCCCCCAGCGTTCATCGGGCCAGGATCCGCTGGACCCGCTTTCGTAGTCCTCGGAAGTTGACATCTGAAATGTGTAAGTGGCACCGCTTCCCTGTTCCAGGCGGGCCTTGAGGGTCTCATAGGCACGTCGGATCTTTTGAAACTCGTCGGGGGCGCGATCTGGCTTGAACTTCCGAATCAAGCTGCTGTAGGAGACCTTCAGGTCGTTTTCGGTCCACTCCTCGGGGAGAGCGAAAAACTTGACAGGGTCGCGCGGAAGCAGAGACCAGTCGGGTTCATTGTTGTCAGGCGCGGGAGGCTTGTCCGTCATGGATTCGCTGGTCCCTCAGCATCTGATGGAGTCGAGAGCACTGGCTGCGGTGCAGGATCTTCACTGGCTTGAGGTCGACTCAATGGGAACTTGTTTTGCTCCATGATTTCGTGAAGACGCTGGAAGGTTGCATGGTGATGCTGTCGCAGGCGTTCCTCGTTCTCCCTGATTTTTGCATCAAGCTCTTTTCGATGTTCGTCAGATTTCTCTGTCGAGTTCTTGGCTTTGGACAATTCTGCCAAAGCCGCAGGCCACTTTGGATCTCCTGGCCAAATAATCTTTCCAGCATCGGAAAGCTTTTGAGCTTTCTCCCGATCGGCCTTTGCTTGATTCGCTTTTGTCTGATCAGCAGCAAACTTCAGATTATCTCGTAATCGCATGGCCTGGGTATCGCTTGCCGTCCTACTCCCGTCACGCATGAATCCGCGAACGAGTCCCGAGACGATGAAGATCCCGACCAGGATCAGCTGCCAGTTGTTCGATCCATGCCCGCTGCCAGACAACTCGAATGATCTGGTTTGTTGACGAACGCGACGATCTTCTCGTTCGATGAGGCGATCGATCACGGGCTGTGCGTCTTTGCCCGCTTTTGCGGAGCCTGCCAGGATCGACAGTTCTTTGACTTTGCTTTCAATTTCTTCGAGAGTCGTGCCGCAGGCATCTGCCAGATCGCTGTGATGACTGCGAAATTCTTTGAGCTCGTTTTTCCAGAGGAGAACGGTCTTGCCGTCGAGGCGTCCCCAGAAATCGGCATTGAGGACGTACGGCCTTTGATCGAGCAGCGAGAAGCAGAGCAGCTCCCATAAATCTTCCTGGAGGTCACCTTCCTCGCGGACTTTCAGTAATTTCGCTCGCAGGGGCAGAAACTGGATGAGACGTTCTGCCTTGAGACGGACGGAATAATATCCACAGCCAGCGAGGATCTTGAGTCGATCAAGTAGCTGACGTGGCGCGATGTCATCATCCCAGGCGAAGCGACGTCTCAATTGAGCGAGTTCGACTTCCGCCTGATCGCGCGTGAGGGGGCGCAGCTTCTCGGGGACGTAGTCACCGTTACTGTGGATCCGTCGACGTCGGCATTTGACCATCGAAGCCGCGTCGCTGCTCTTGCGGTATTCGAGCATCTCTTTGAGATACGCTTCACTCATGTTCGCCCCCCAGGCCATATTCTTCGAGAACAGACTTCAAGGCTGCTTTGCTCGATTCAAACAGTTCACGGTCGCCCATTCCCATGGCGGCTTCAAACTGATCGACAACTCGCTCGAAGCGAGCTCGTTCGCTGGGTGGAAGTTCGCCGACGAGTCGCTCGCACATGCGGAGAAGCTGCTGATTCTCCAGATCATCCCGGGGATAGAATTTCAGATCCTGCATCTTCTGGCGAGCTGCTTTGATCTCAGAGGGCGATAGGTGTCCAGCGTGCTTGGTGAGAATCATTGATTCGCGATTACCCGTTTCTTCCACGATGGCTTCGACTTCGAGCAGGCCATTCATGTCGTATGTGAAGCGGACGCGAACCATCTTCCCTTTCGGCCCGCGCGGTATGCCCTTCAAGGAGAACTTGCCAAGCAGCAGGTTATCCTGCACTTTGCGGGCTTCGCCCTGATAGACCTCGATCGAAATCTCGGTCTGGAAGTCATTGACGGTGCTGACGACGTGTTCGCAGGAGGTCGGGATCGTTGTGTTGCGATGAATGATCGGCAGGAAGTATCCAGACTGGTACTGATCCATGCCAATGTCTTTGACGATGTTAATGCCCAGTGAAAACGGGCAGACATCGGTCAGGACAAGGTCCTGAACTTCCTGGACATCTTCCAGCAAAGCCCCCTGGACCGCCGCACCGAGCGCAACGACTTCATCAGGATTCAGTCGACACATCGGCTCCTTTTTCAATTCGTCTTTCACAAACGAACTGATCAGGCTCATGCGCGTTGCACCGCCGACGAGAAGGACTTCGTTGATCTTTTCCGGAGACAGGTTGGCGTCACGAATGGCTTTGCCGACGGGACCTCGGACCCGGTCCATGAGAGATTTACTCAGTTTGGCGAACTCTTCTCGCGTTATCTGAATACTGGGGCTATCGTCAGCGAATGAGCCGTCTTGCTGAGGGACACGGATTTCGACGA
>SXPC01000141.1 GCA_005778225.1 Planctomyces sp.
ATAATTTTTGATTTTGATGGGAAAACTTTCCAATTCGCGACGTCCCTATTCATCTGTTCTGTTCGCGATCAGAGCGGTATAGTGCCATAACCTATTTTCTTATTTAGACTTACGAAATTTCCATAAAGGGTTCGCGGTGTGCGCGTTCTCCATGGCGGCCTTCAACTGGGCGACCAGTTCGGGGTTCTGATTGGCGACATTTTGCGATTCTTCCAAATCTGTCGACAGATTATAGAGCTCAATCGGGCCAGTGAACATTGGCATGCGAATCGCCTTCCAGTTGCCTTGGCGGACAGCCTGTTTTGAGCCCTGCTCGTAGAATTCCCAGTAGAGGAATTCGTGCTGCTTCTGCTGATCGGAGTGACCGGTAAGAGTAGGAACAATGCTGATAGAATCGAGGTTTTCTGGCGAGGGGACGCCCGCGAGTTCGCAGGCGGTTGCGAAGAAATCACCGAAGTAGCTGACATGCTCGCTGGTGACGCCGCTCGGGACTACATTGGGCCACCTGGCGATGAAGGGAACTCGAATGCCGCCCTCATACAAGTCGCGTTTCATGCCTCGTAGCGGGCCGTTCGTGTCAAAAAATTCGGGGGTTTGTTTCCCTTCGCGATGCGGACCGTTGTCGGATGTGAAGATGACGAGGGTGTTGGTATCAAGGTGATTGGCTGCCAGAGTATCAAGAATCTGTCCGACACCTTTATCCATCAGGGTGACAGTGGCTGCAAAACCTTTGTCGGGATTCGGCCAGTTTCTGTCTGCGTAGATGCCATAATCATCGACTTCCTGGCCATCGCCTAGGGCCCGACCTGCTTCGTTGTTGGCGTGGGGGACGACGAGAGACAGGTAGAGGAAGAAAGGTTTCTCGTGTTTGCGATTGAGAAACTCGAGCGTGCGTTCGATGAAGAGAGGCTGGGTGTGCTGGACGCGTTTGGTGGCGTAGCCTGTGTTTCCTGCATAGTCTTCGCTCATACTGAAGACTTCGTTGCCAAGGTTGACCTTCTCGTCGTTGTGCCAGAGAAATTCCGGATAAGGGTTGTGCGCGTGACTCTGGCTGGTGTAGCCGAAGAAGTCGTCGAAGCCTTGTCGATTGGGGAGTCCGGAATCGCCACCATGCTGGATGCCAAGCCCCCATTTACCGATCAGAACATTCTCGTATCCCGCCTTTTTGAGGACTTCTGCGACTGTGAGGTCTTCGTCGCGGAGTGACTGAGCGACTTTGTTGCCGTTGCCCCGAACCTGGGCATGACCGTTGTGAAGGCCTGTCATGAGAACGCAACGGGAAGGAGCGCAGACGGTGGCGCCGGCGTAGAAGTTGGTGAACTTCATGCCTTGAGCGGCCATTTCATCGATGTGAGGAGTCTGGACGATTTTCTGGCCGTAGCAGCCGAGGTCGCCGTAGCCAAGGTCGTCCGCGAGGATGAAGATGATGTTGGGTTTGGAGGGGATGGCGTTGTGAGCGAGTTCGTTTGTCCAAGCTGTCGAAGTGACAGCAATGAGACTGAAGACGCTGGCGAGCAGAGTGCGGAGCATGGTTGAAACTCCTTTTCGTGGGATGGAGATGTTTTGCAGAACCTTCAGCATGATGGAACGATTGGTAGGAATCAATCCGTCGTCACTGCTCGGAGTTAGAAAGTCTCGATGAGGAGGAATTGTGATTTGTCGCAGAGCGGATTACTCTTTACATAGAGATGATGCGTTTCTATTCCAGGAATGCTGAAGTCCGTGTTCTGCTGTGAATCATCTTCTGGTGAATCTTCTTTTGTCTGTGAAAGACTTTCGCATGTCGACAACGATCCGTTACGACTACACTGCTGCTCGCAAACTGATTTCAAACGATCAATGGAACGGGCTGCATGCGACGCTGCAGGCAGCCCGCGACGAAGCATACGACGACATCGCGATCATGCACTCCGGGAACATCCCCGCTGAGAAGCAGCCTCTCGATGCAGGGTTCATCAACTATCCACAAGGACTGCTCGATGAATATGCAAAAGACAAGAAGGGAAGTCTGCTGGGGCGGATGATTGCCTCGGGCGAGATGCTGAAAAGCGAGCTGGAGAGGCTGGTCGTCCTGGGGATCGGGGGGTCTTACATGGGAATGCGGGCGATCTATGAAGCCCTGTTTGATCCTTATCACAACGAGCAGGATCGTGCCTCTCGCGGGAATACGCCGAAGCTGTACTTCGAAGGAAACAATGTCGACAACGATGCGATTCTTTCGCTGCTGAGTCTGCTGGAGAAAGGCTGCACGGATCCCAAGGAACTACTGCAGCGATACGGAATCATCGTCATCAGCAAGTCAGGTGGAACGCTGGAGACTGCAGTTGCATTTCGCATTTTCAAGTCGGCTTTAGAGAATTATTACGGAGCCGATTCGGCTGAGGCGAAGAAGTTCATCGTGCCTGTGACGGGTGAAGTCGGGAAGCTGCGAGATCTGTCGAATCTCAAGGGGTATCCTGTGACGTTCCCGATTCCCGATGGGATTGGCGGGCGATTTTCCGTCCTGACGGCGGTTGGGTTATTGCCAGCGGCAGCATTGGGAGTTGATATCGTCGCGATGCTCGAAGGGGCGGCTGCGATGACGAAGGCTGTCAAAGAGAAGCCTGTCGATGAGAATCCCGCGCTCAGCTATGTTGCGGTTTGCCACCTGATGGAGAAGCACAAGGGAATGCATACCCGCATTCTCTCGACCTGGGGTAAGAAGATGGAAGCGATCGGACTGTGGTACGATCAACTGCTTGCAGAGAGTCTTGGGAAGGAAGAGAAAGGGGCCTTCCCTCTGACGATTGTCAACACGCGTGACCTTCACAGTCGCGGTCAGCAGCATCAGGAAGGGATTCGAGACAAGATGATCACGAACATGATCATTGAGAATGCGACGAAAACTGCTCTTGAGATTCCGAGTGTGCCACCCGAGCAGGACAAGGATCAGCTCAACAAGTTCGCAGGCAAAGGCATGCCGGAAGTCATGGCCGCTGCGATCAAGGGGACGAACATGGCGTATGATGACGTCAATCGTCCGACGGCGGATCTTCTGATTCCAAATCTCGATGCCCACGCGTTGGGCGAGATCTTCCAGTTCTTCATGCTGGCGACCGTTATTGAAGGGCGCCTGATCAAGATCAACCCCTATGGTCAACCCGGAGTTGAGGCTTACAAGCAGAATATGAATGCGATTCTGTCCGGGAAGATGTAAGCGGAACATTTTGCTAAAGAGGACACAGAGATCACCGAGAGAGAAACTTCTCAAAGTGGTCTCTTTTCCTCTGACGCCTCTATGAGCTTTGCGGTTAGTTTTCTTCAGGTCTGGAAAGTGAAATTCGATGGCGAAGTCGACGATTACGTGGCTCGGACACAGCTGTTTTCTGATCGAAACCAATGGTGCATCGATCCTGATCGACCCGTTTCTGGCTGATAATCCCGTCGCGACGATGAAGTCTGAAGAGTTGGATCCCGATGTCATTATTTTAACGCACGGCCACGTGGATCATGTCGCGGATGCGGCTCCGATTGCGATGCGGGCGGGGTCGCTGGTGGTGTCGACATTCGAAGTCTGTAACTGGATGGAGAAGCAGGGGGTCACGCAGACTCATGCCATGAACCACGGCGGGTCGCATAAGTTCGAGTTCGGCGTCGTGAAGTTCACACAGGCGGTGCATTCGAGTTCGATGCCGGATGGAAGCTATGGCGGCGAACCGGCCGGTGTGCTGCTGAAGCTGATCGACGGGACGATCTTTCATGCCGGAGACACCGCGCTGTTTTCGGACATGAAACTGATTGGGGAAGAAGGGATCGATATCGCGATCCTGCCGATCGGAGATAATTACACGATGGGGCTGACGGATGCTGTCCGGGCCGCGGAGTTTCTTCAAGCCAAGCGAGTAATTCCCTGCCATTACAATACGTGGGAAGTGATCGCACAGGATGGGAAGGCGTTTGCATCGAAGTTGAGAGAAGTCACGGGGTTTGAAGGGGTGATCTTGAAGGTCGGAGAATCGGTGGAGATTTAGTGTGTTTATGGGCTGAAAACTCACCAAGAATCGACGGTTACTTATTGGTTGGCTGGTTCTTGTTGGGAAGACGGTGCGCGTGACACTTTAGTCTCTCGCGTCGGTTTCGGAGTTTTGTTACCTTCGGGGCAACTTCTAACTGACGAGTGCGTTTGAACGCCTCCGTTGAAAGACTCGACGCATGCGAAAATACGTCATCATGGGTGTGCCAGGTTGCGGCAAGGGAACGCAATCCGCCCTGCTGAGAGCCAAGTTTGATCTCGTCCACATTAGTGTCGGCGACATTCTGCGCTGGAACATCCAGAACCACACGAAGCTGGCTGCCCGCATCAAAAAGCTGATGTCCGATGGGAAGTTCGTGCCAGACGAATTCGTCGAGCAGATCATTGAGCATCGACTCAAAGAGCACGATTGGAATTACGGCTTCATTCTCGACGGGTTTCCAAGAAACCGAGCACAGGCGGAATTCTTCCTGGAGAGCTATGACATTGATGCCGTCATCTTTGTCGACATGCCCGATGAGACAGTGAAAGATCGCTTGTTGTCGCGCCGAATCTGTGTGAATTGCGGCGCCGTTTATAACATCCGGGAAAAGCCCCCGGCTGTGGCAGGGAAGTGCGATATCTGTTCTGGCCCACTGATTCGTCGCGAAGACGATAACGAGAAGATCATTCAGGAGCGACTGGATGATTATCGCGAGAAGACGCTTCCTGCGCTGAATCTGTTCAAAGGGAAAGAACTCGTCATTACCGTCGATGGGTCAAAGCCCATCGATCAGGTGCAGGAAGAGATGCAGCGAAATCTGGGGCTGATGAAGTATCGTTTAAAGAATGGCGGGTAGTCGATCAGGTGAGCTTCGAAGACTCACCCGCAGTCTACGCTTACGGCAGTTTTTCTTTCGTGGATTGAATGGCGACGGGGATGTCCGTGCAATGGACGTCAATGCCCAGGCCGATGGCGAGGTAATAGTCTTCGACGGCGCGACCGGGCCAGCAGTTGACGAAGTAGCCCTTTTTGTGGGCTTCTTCGACAGCAGCTCGTGATGTCCCTTTGAGCTGACAGGCGATGTGGGTTGCCTCGAGGCGTTCAGCTCGTTGGATGAATTCTTCAGTCAGTGGCTTGCTGGCAATGATGGCCATCGGAGTTTTGGCGTCGAGAGCGCGGATGGCGACGAGCGGGCGTTCATCGAATGAAGTGAAGAGGTACTGGGACGTCGCTGGCTTTTTGGCCTGGGCTGCGTCGTAGAGTTTGCGGCAGTATTCTTCGATGCGAGCGTCGGGATAGAGTTCCTTGTTGCTGGTCTTCATTTCGAGTTCGACGTACATGCCGGGTTTGTCGGCGAGGTAGTGGAGCAGTTCGTCCAGGAAGAGCATCTTCTGGCCCTTTTTGGTGGTGACTTCTTTGAGTTCCGCAGCTGTCATGTGTTCGACCGAGCCGGTCGCATTGTGAGTGCGGTTCAGTGTGTCGTCATGGAGAATGACGAGGATGCCGTCTTTGGTCATGCGGACGTCGGTTTCGAAACCACGCAGGCCGCGGTCGTAGCAGGCGCGGAACCCTTCCATGGTGTTCTCTTCGTATTCATACGCCCCGCCGCGGTGGGCGAGGATGAGAGGCTTCTCATGCTGTGCAGTTGCGAGTTTGCTGAGAGAAAGAAAGCAGAGAGTCACGAGGAGGAGCGAGCGGAATGTCATTGGATCGTGGTCCTTTGGCAGTGAAGATAATCGGCATTCGTTAAAAAAATGCCTGACGCGAAGCAGGTATTGTCGTCACTTGGTGCCTAGAGCTCACCCTCATCCGTCGGCGAAGCGCCGCCACCTTCTCCCCTCAAGGGAGAAGGGACCAAAGACAACACCCGTCAAGAGAGAAGGTCGGTAATCACATTACGAATTCAGGTGTTCGGAGACGTTGGTGCGGTAGGCGGACATGGCGGGGATGAAGCCGACGATGATCGCGAGGGCGATCATGCCGGGGATGATGTAAACTTCATAGAAGTCGTACGCCCAGGGTTCGATCAGAAGCTGAGCACGGGATTCGATGATGGGAGCGGCGATAAAGACCATGATGTGTCCCAGCAACATGCCGACGAGTCCGCCCAGGAAACAGAGCAGGACCGATTCGCACATGATGATCAGCAGAATCTGCGAGCGGTCTGCGCCGAGGGCTCGCATGATGGCGATTTCTTTTCGTCGCTCTGACATCGAGTTGTAGATACTCACGAAGATGCCGATGCCAGAAATGATGATGATCAGCCAGGTCAACACAAGCAGAACGAGTTTGATATTGCCGACGAGATTCGTGACGAGCATTTCCATGACCATGACAGGATTGACGGCCTGAGTCTTCAAGCCCGCTCGCATCTCTGAACTCAGTTCTCGTGCCCGGGCCTGGGCGACTGTCTGGCGGTTATCCGGAGCCGCCATCTTGACGAGGATCGAGGTGACTTCTTTCTGGAAATCGGGGACCGGGCCGTGGTAGTGGCCAGCGTGAGGGCCTTCCTTGATCGTCAGTTCGTCAATCATCTGAAGCTCTTTGGCGTACTTAGTACGGACCTGCTCGAGAGGTTCGCCGAAGAATTGTGCTTCTCCTTCGATGGCTTCGTTCACAGGTTTTTCGTGCCCTGCAAGAGCGAAGAAACCGCCGAGGTTGACGAAGACCGTGCGGTCGTTGGGGGTGTTCGTCTTGCCGAGGATGCCGGTGACGGTGAACTTCTCATCGTGGACGTGATCGTTGACGCCTGCATGGACGAGTTTGAACTGCGAACCGACTTTCCACCCGTTTTCTTTAGCGACGTGTGAGCCGATGACGGCTTCCCAGGTGTTGGTATTCCAGTCGCCGGAGGTGAGGCCGAATTTCCGACCGGGCATATAATCGATCGTGAAGTATTCGATCGTTGTGCCGATGATCGGGAAGTTGCCGACTTCCGTGGTGTCACCAAAGGTGAACGGGATCGCGTGGGCGATGCGGCTGTCTGCTTTGAGTTCTTCGTAGTACCGCCAAGGGAGGTTTTCGATCGGCGGCGCCATGCGATAGATGGTGCTGAGGACGAGGTCCGTGGCGCTCCCGGCGGGGCCAACAATCAGGTCATAGCCGCTGCCTGTCTGTCGGAACTGTCGACTGATGACGCCGTTGAGAACAAGGATCGCGACCATCAGCATGACGCCGAGGGAGACGCTCAGAGACGTCAGGGTTGAAGTCAGCGCTCGCTGCTTGATGCTTTTCCAGGCAATGCTAAACAGGTTCATCTTCCGACCTCCGCGTCGCGTTTCTCGTCCATCAGATGAACGTGGATCTGGTTGAATTCATGCAGGTGTTCGATACGTCCGAAGCGCCCGGAAACTTCGGGAGAGTGGGTCACGAGTAACAGGCTGACGTTGTACTCTTTGCAGGCTTCGAGGATGAGATCAAGAATCTTGTCCTGATTGGCAGGGTCGACGTTAGCGGTCGGTTCGTCGGCGAGCAGGAGGCCCGGGATGTTGGCGAGGGCTCTGGCGATCG
>SXPC01000142.1 GCA_005778225.1 Planctomyces sp.
GACGCTCCTTGCAACCAGGCATCGGAGCGTCGGACGATAGGAAATCGGGATTGATGCCATCGACTTCGCAGTTCAAGTTTCGCAACGCATAGCAGCGACTCAGACGGAGCCTCGCCCTCCCGAAAAGCCACCTAACAACCTCAGATAGACAACCATGTCAACCACCACTGCTCCCACTCCAAAACCTGCTCGCATGACGCCGGTCATGTCCGATGCGAAGTTCCTCAAGTCCCTCGCTTACATCAATGGCATCATCCCGCTGCTGCTCTTGCTGCTGCAGTCTTACACCAACAACCTCGGTCCTAACCCCGTCAATCACGCGATCCACATCACCGGAGCCGCGTCGATGATGTTCCTGATGCTGACGGTCGCGGTGACGCCCATCCGCGCCCTGTTCGGCTGGAACGCTCTTGTCAGCATCCGGCGAGTTCTCGGGCTGTATGCGTTCTTCTACGGTCTCGTCCACTTCGGCATCTACGTGGTCTACGACCGTCAGATGTCGCTGACGAGCACGTTCGAAGAGATCAGCCTCAGACCTTACCTGCAACCCGGACTCCTCGCTCTCCTTCTCATGATCCCGCTCGCAGTCACGTCTGCGTCCCGCATGATTGACTTGCTCGGCCCGAAGATGTGGAAGCTGCTTCACCGCCTGACTTACTTCATCGCGGCGTTCGGCGTCATTCATTACATCTGGCTCGTCAAAGCCGACAAGGCAAAGCCAATCGCCTACGCCGTCGTCCTTGGCGTTTTGCTGATTTCTCGCTTCTTCCTGTTCCCGTCTACGAAGTCGAAGAAAGGAGTCGCTGCCAAAGCCAAAGCAAAAAAATTCTGGACCGGCGAACTGAAGATTGCTTCCATCAAGCAGGAAACTCACAACGTCAAGACATTCAGGCTCGTCCACCCAACCGGGGAAATCCCCTTCGAACATTACCCTGGCCAGTACGTCACACTGCAACTCATCATTGAGGGCAAGAAAATCTCCCGCAGCTATACGATTGCATCTGCTCCCTCGCAACGCGAGTTCATTGAACTGACGATCAAGCGTGAAACGGAAGGACTCGTCTCGCGATTCCTTCACGATACCCTCAAGACCGGTGACCTCGTGCGCCTGGCTGCTCCTGCGGGGAATTTCTGGTTCAATGGAACCACGTCGACTGGCAAGACCCACGACGCTGTCTTCTTCATCGCTGGCGGTGTCGGGATCACGCCCTTGATGTCGATGACTCGCTACCTGACCGATGAAGGCTGGGAGGGAACGGTCCACTTCCTCTACGTCGCCAAGTCCGAAGCAGATCTCATCTTCAAGCATGAATTCGAAGAACTGACCGCCCGCTTGCCCCGCCTCAATCTCTGTCTGACTCTGACACGCGCCCCTCTGGAAACAATTTGGCAGGGAGCACGTGGACGGGTCAGCCTGGAGATGCTCGAAGAGTATGTCCCTGACTTCCGTCAACTGCCAATTTACCTGTGCGGCCCCGAGCCCATGATGGACGCCACCATCGACCTGCTGACCAACAACGGCGTTAAACGCGAACAAATTGAACTGGAAGCCTTCGTCTCCCCACCGTCCGCGCCGGAAGTCGCTGACGATATGGACGCCACGCATGCCACTGATCCCTCTCAGCCAGCTGAAGTCGATGTCACCATCACGCTCGCGAAGTCCGGCCAGTCCTTCCTCTGCAAACCAGGCGATACCATCCTCGACGCCGCCCAGGACTCCGGCCTGGACCTCCCCTTTGAATGCCGCTCAGGCGTCTGCGGCACCTGCAAACAAAAACTCCTCTCCGGCCAGGTCCACATGGAGTTCCACGACGCCCTGACCGCAAAAGACCAATCCGCCGGTTTCATCCTCACCTGCCAGGCGCACCCGACGAGCGATGTCACGCTCGATGCGTAGAGATAAAGGTGAACCACGAGGGCACGCATGGCACGACGTTTCTTTTTGCGGTGTAGAAAACTCTCTCTGAGGCCTGAAGGGCCGTCATCTACCAGCCCAGGGTGAAACCCTGGGTAAAGATGCAAGCATAACGGTTCCGCCCTGTAAGGGCGGGTTCAACGCGGGATTCACGGTGAGCCGTCCCTTCAGAACGGAAGATTCTTGTTAACGCCCTCCACCCAGGGCTGACAGAAATCGTCCCTTCACGACGAAGAGGGAAGCCCTCAAAAGAGCACCGTCGTGCCTTGTTGGTTCAATCCATTCCGCTCTACTTCCGGCCTTCCACCGCGAGCTTCATCTTCGCATTTGGCAGCCTTGCACACGCAACGAGCACCGGCTCGATCAGGCGATACTGTGCTTTCGCATCTGTTCTGACTTTCCACTCGATCGGCTCGTCGCTGTCATTCTGACTCTCTGTCAGTTCCATTCTCGCGACCAGTTGATCCAGCGACAACGGCTCTTTATTCATCGAGTAGCCATGTTCCGTCACCGTGATGACGACCGTGTTCTTCTCGTCATGATCAACCTGCGATAGCGATGACTGGGGCAGTTTGATCGTTTCCTCATTCGCACCGGTGACGAAATGCGAGGCGACGAGAAAGAAGATGATCAGCAGGAACACGATATCGATCATCGAGGTCAGGTTGAACTCAATCTCGCTGCGTCGATTCTGGCAGGGAATCTTCATCCATGCGCCCTCACGCTAGAGTTCCACAACCGTCGGCTCGTCTTCCGACGAAACTTCGTGAGTCACTTTCACGGCCGCATTGCGAGCCGACTTGAACTTCATCCGCTTATAGCCTGAGAAGACTCTCTGAGCCCGCAACGATGCTTCCACGATGACTGCCTCCGCCCGGTTGCGCAACAGGCCGTAGGCAAACATCGAGGGGATCGCAACCGTCAGTCCAAACATCGTCGTGACGAGGGCGTGGTAAATCCCCGGGGCCAATTCGCCGACGGAAGGATTCGGGCGCACTGCAAACTCCGCAAACGCCAGGATCATCCCCCAGACAGTTCCCAACAGTCCCAACATTGGAGCAATGGTGCCGACGATGTTGATGTATTCCAGGCGACGATACAGTTTGGAAGACTGCTCGACCGCAACCTCTTCCATTGCCTTCTCGACATGCTCGTAATCGAGGTCGACTTCTCTCAATCCTGCTTCGACCACCGATGCCAAGAAGCACGGATTCTCCTGACAAATCGCTACCGCACGCTGCCCCTGTCTGAGATCGATCAGCTTTCGCAGGTCTTCGACCATCGCTGTCGGTGCAAGATTCTCGGTTCGCAGATAGAGAAACTGCTGAATCACCAGCGAGCCGACAAACAGGCTCAGCGCCATGATGACAAACCCGATTGCTCCGCCACCGGACAAAATCAGATCCTGCCAATCAACGGCTGCGGCTCCTGCCGTCCCTGCTGCCAACAGACAAATGCTCTGCATGACTGATTCCACACTCACTCTCACTTCTGTGAAGCTGCTTGAAAACTCTAGCATGCCCCCATGGGAGGGCGAGGCTCCGTCCGAGCCGCTGTCCCGCGTTGCACTGTTCCACCAGCAAGTCGACGTCGGATCGTTTGCTGAAGGCCAGAGACGTCGAGGCCATCGAAGTCCAACTCACCGCTGATGTTTCGCAATGCAAAGCAGCGGCTCACACGGAGGTTCGCCCTCCCAAGTTCGCCTGCTCGATATGGAAATATTGGACAACCATTTTTGGACAAATCTCAGACGGTGGGACAGACATTCTTGTCTGTCCGAAGATGGTACGCACAGATAGGAATGTCTGTGCCACTTTGAGTATTCACTATTGAGCCGCTGAGCCAACCATCCCTTGAGAGATGGTATCACTGGGGTGAGAGTCAGATTTCTCCCGCGTTTTGGAGTCGCCACTTTCCGTCTTCTTTTCGACCGCAAACGACGACATGAAGAACAGCAGCACGCCGACTGAAATTGCTATGTCTGCAATGTTGAAAATCCCCGTACGGAGATTCCCAATACCCATGTTCAGAAAATCGATGACGCTTCCCTCCAATCGGACCCGGTCAATCAGATTTCCCATCCCGCCAGCCACCAGCAAGGTCACTCCCCACCAGATCACCGGACCGAGATTTCGCCACGCCATCACATACGTCAGCCCGATCGTGAGCACGACGCCGTTAATGACGGTCAGCAGCCAGAACCGGGCCGCAGCAGGCAGCGTACTTCCCAGCGACAAGAAGCCACCGGTGTTTTCTGCATAGACAATGCGAAAAACGTCACCCAGGTAAGACGTCATCGGCTCACCTTTGAGCGTCTCAACCGCCCACAGTTTCGACGCCTGGTCAGCCACAACGATGACCAGGATGACAGCGAGCACTTCCAAGGCCCGCCGGGCGAAATGCTTATCCACAGATTTCATGGTCCCATTCCCGAACAGTTTTCCTGACAAAACACCACTGTAACGTCTTGATGCGATCAGGCATAGACGAACCCACTCCGCGCATTTGCAGCGAAATCCTCAGAAATACGTCGATATCAGGCGATCAGGTATGATATTTGTATTGAGTTCTGCTTACGCAGCGTTGCTGTAGGAACAATTCCGACATTAGTGGAGACCGCTATGAGTGCTCAAACAGCTACCGTTACCTGGATTCTCGTCGCCGACCGTGCTCATGCACTGTTTTTCCGAACGTCCAAAAATGATCTCTCCGACCTGGAACTCGTCAAGGCCCTGGATAACCCGGACGGTCGGAAAAAGGCACAGGAGATCAATACGGACAAGCCAGGCCGCTTCATGGGCGACGATGGGTCTCGCGTGAGTGGCGACCCGACGACCGATGTCCGCCACCAGGGAGCCAATGACATGGCCGATTTAGCTTTAGATGCACTCGAAGCCGGTCGAAATCACCAAGAGTTTGAGAAGCTGGTCATTGTTGCGCCGTCTCTCCTGTTGGGAACGCTCCGCAAAAAATGCAGCGGTCCTCTGGCCAAACTCATTACCGCTGAGTTCGACCTCGAAATCGCCAACCAACCGCCCCGCGACATCCAGGCGCACCTGCGAAAAAAATTACTTGATAAGTAAAGACCGTACCCGAGACGATTAGTCGCAGCGACTTATTAGAAAAGAAACACGATCGATTGCGAATCATCGTGTTTCTTTTCGTTTCTGCAGGGCATTCTCAGGTTAAGGGCTGTCTCGATTCAAGATCAATCGCGAGAACCGGGGGTAATTTTTAATTCGAGCAACTCGCTGCCACGTTTGATTTTGGCGGTGACCTGTTCGCCGATCTTGAGGGCCTCAATCGCGTACGTGTAGTCATAAATGTTGTCGATCTTCTTGCCCGCCAGTTCCGTAATAATGTCCCCCTGCTTGAGACCAGCCGTGTCAGCCGGAGCCCCTTTGGTGACGCCGGAAAGTTGAACACCGGTCACCTCGGCGGCGTAGTCAGGGATCGTGCCAAGATACGCTCGGAGGTTCGCCCGGACCTGGTCCTGAGGTTTGGCTTGTTCGGTGTAAGCGGGGAGTTCCTGCTTCTGGGCGACCGACTTCGTGATCAAGGCCATCAGCTTGGAAATCTTGACGGCTCCGTCATAGTTCAGTTTCTCAGGCGTATCCCGCGGCGTGTGATAATCCTCGTGTGAGCCCGTGAACGCGGACAGAATCGGAACGCCGTCCATGTAGAAGACGCTCGCATCCGTGGGAAGATAGCAGTCATCCTGAAGCGTCAGGTTGAGGCCGACAGGAACATTCCGCTGCTCAATCTCCGACCGCCAGATCGGAGAAGACCCGATCCCCTGGAGGACGAGGTTGTCGGTCATCCGGCCGATCATGTCGAGGTTGAAGGCAGCGACGATGGCGCGCTCGAAGTCGAGACCAATGAGGCCGGAGTGGGCCGCGTTCATGATGTCTTTGCCATGGGCGTCGATGTAGTGATGGGCACCGAGCAGTCCAAGCTCTTCGCCCGACCAGGCAGCGAAGACGATGTCGTGCTTGGAATTCAGCTTGCCTTTGGCCTGCTGGTCAGCGAGGTACTCAGCTATCTCGAGCATGCCGCCCACGCCGGAGGCATTGTCGTCAGCACCGAAGTGGATGAGGTTCGACTCGTCGTCTTTGGCGAGTGAGGACGAGCTGCGACCTTTGCCGAGGTGGTCGATGTGGGCACCGACGAGGACGAAGGTGGTTGTGGGTTGTTCGCCAACTTGAAGACGTCCCAGGACGTTGCGTCCTTTACGTTTTTCCTGGACGAGGTCGACGGAGCCGGTGATCTGGACGCCGGGAACCTCGAAGCCCATGGCGAGGTCGCCGTTGTCAAGTTTCTTCTGAAGAGCGGCAATGTCTTTGCCAGCGGACTTGAGGAGTTGAGTCGCGGCGTCGTCAGTGATACTGAGTAGAGGGATACTGCCGCCTGTGAAGGAGCCGTCAGAATCGAGAGGAACGAGTTGGGATTTCGCTTTGGACGTCGGGCCACTGACGATGATGATGCCGGCGGCACCGAGGTCGCGGGCGGTCATGGCTTTGTAGCGGAGACCGGCGTAGCGGGCGAGTTGTTGTCTTCGTTCGGGAGTAACGTCTTCGGGCAGAAAGCGGAACATGACGACCCATTTGTCTTTGACGTCGAGGTGGACGTAAGAGTCGTATTCTTCCTGGCCATCCGCTTTGGGGACGACGAGGCCGTAGCCTGCGAAGACGACGCCTTTGCTTTCAGGGAGTTCGCCAGATTTTGAGAAGGAGACGGGTCGCCAGTCTTTCTTTACTTCGAGGGTCGCTTTGCCAGCGTCTTTTTTCGGGCCAGTGATTTCGAGATGATTCTTCGGGCCGAGATCGATGCCTGCGGTGAATTCGAATTCCTGGAAATAGCTGTCCTTACCTCCCTCTGGCTTGAAGCCAAGGTCTTCGAAGTAGCTGGCGACATAAGCCGTTGCTTTGCGTTCCCCTTCCGTGCCAGTCAGACGACCAGCCAAGTCAGGGCGACAAAGGAATTCGACGTGGCGGGCAATGTCGACCGGGAGAATCTCAGCCCGGTTGGCTTTCTTGTTGCCCTCGACAGCCGCGTCGACATCTTCAAAAGCCGTCTCGGTCGAGAGTAAGCCAAGTTTCGCCAGCGCCGCTTCGTGATTCCAGTTGGCGATGAACAGCTGAGACTTCTGGCCGGTCGTGCGGTTGCTGGTCCAGACGAGTTGATCGCCTTTGGGAGAAAAAACCGGGAGCCCGTCGAAGCCTTCTGTCTCGGTCGCGCGGACGGGGGCTTTCTTCCCTTCAACGTCGACGATGTAGAGTTCAAAGTTATTGAAGCCGTGGAGGTTGGTGGTGAAGATCAGGTACTTGCCACTGGGGTGATAGTAAGGTGCCCAGCTCATGGCGTTGAGGTGGGTGAGTTGCTTCGGAGTGCCAGCCACAGGCTGTTTGAAAACCTCGGCGACGTTCATCGTCATAATCTCTGCGGTCGCGCCGTTCTCGGCAAAGTGACGATAGCAGATTGATTTTCCGTCAGGTGAGAAGAAAGGGCCACCATCATAGCCGGGGGATGTCGTCAATCGACGAAGACCCGTCCCGTCCGCTTTCATGATGTAGAGATCAATCGCCCAAGCCGGATCAACGTCGAACTTCTTTTTCCCCTCCTCATCAAGACTCCCATCATAAGCCTGACGGTTGGAGGCAAAAACGATCCATTCGCCATCAGGCGAGTAAGACGCTTCCGCGTCGTAGCCTTTGGTGCTGGTGAGGTTGGTGTATTTGTTGGTGTCACGGTCGTAGGCGTAGAGGTCGTAATGCTCGTCGTAGTCCCAGGAGTACCGGCGTTCTTTGCCCGAAGCACGCAGTTCGAACTCTTCCTTCTGTTTGTCAGCCGCCTTGGGGTCTTCATGCGTGCTGGAGAAAAGCACACGGTTATTATCGGGATGAATCCACGCGCAGGTCGTTTTGCCAACGCCGGGAGAGATGGCTTCGATGTCGCCGTCCTCCAGGTTCATCAGATAGATCTGGAAAAACGGGTTCGAGTCTTTGCGCTCGCTTTGAAAGACGAGCAGACTCCCATCGTGATTGAAGTAACCTCCACCAGCCCGTTTGCCATCGAAGGTGAGTTGACGAGTGTTGGTGAGGAGGGGGGTGTCAGCTGCCAACAGAGAAGCACTGGCATAGCCAGTGGCACACGAGATAAGGAGGGTGAAGAGTGGCAGGCGCATTCGAGGGGCTCTCCGCGGGGTGGGGGTTTGATGGGGTATTATAGGGGGAGGGGAAGGAGGGATAAAAGGAGTCTTGAGTTTTGAGGCGTGAGTTAGGAGGGAGGAAGAAAAATGGAGTGGCGTTTTGCCCTCAATGCTCGGCTCATTTATAGCAAGAATACTGGCGC
>SXPC01000143.1 GCA_005778225.1 Planctomyces sp.
GCCTGGCCGGCCTGGCCGGCTTGCGATGACTTGATCATCGCAAGGCTTTTGAATTCTCCGATGAGTGCACTACTTCTCAATGATCTTTGACTGGGCACCGGTGCCGACTTCGTGGGCGTCCATTGTCAGACGGATCTGCGAGTGTGGCTTGAAGCCGTCGCGTGTGTCCGAAGAAGCTCGCTGTTCTTTGTCAATTTGGACCGACCACTTTGCGAGGCCAAATGGAACCTGATTGGTTGCGTAGATCTGGGCTTTGTTGGTCGTGCGGGAGGTATCGCTTTCGCTAACGAGCGTTCCCTCGTACTGAGTGGCTTCGAAGGTTCCAGCTGGAACGGTCAGCGATTGTGGTCCGCCGGCTGTCGTCAGGTCCTGATAATGACGCAGGAGCGCCAAAATCGGATAGGCCTGAAAAACGCCGCTTTCGATGGGGCGGACGGGGTCTTCGCCTGTCTTTTGATACCCCTTCACGATCGGCAGATACTCATTGGCGATGCGGTTGTTATCTCGCGATTGTCCTGTGACGGCGGATTCCGGGACCAGAATTTTATAGATGTGTTGACCGCCGGGGCCTGACTTGATTTCGCCTTCCGCTCTTCCGGTCGTTGATTCGATTTCGATCCAGCGACACTCGACGGTTTCGCCATTGTACTCGGCTTGTTGCGAGCCAACGCTGCGAATTTCGAGATGCTGGCGCCAAGAAAGGTTCAGATCCCCCTGGTTGTTCTCCGGACGGTAATCCGTCTGACGGTAATCGCCTTCGAATCTCACCCAACCGCCAGCGTCTGGCAGGGACCAGAGAATTCCCTGAGCCTGGGCTGAGGAAGCTAGCAGGCTGGTGGCCATGGTTGCGATCAGGCAAACGATCAATTGAAACGGACGTCGCATCTGCTCGACCCTCAACGTTCTTCGTCTTAAAAGCGGTTCGTCAAAAGCTCGATTCAAGATCGCCCTTCCCGCATCGAACTACCAACACGAAACGAGGCGATCTGCCGGTCATTTGTCTCCAGTCTGACGATGACAAGCTGTTTCCACAAGACCACTTACGCGAACACGGCTGGTTCCCGGAAAGAGATTGACGGTCTTGACTGGCAGGCCTAAACTTCAGATTGTAACGAATGTACGGATGCCGGGAATTGCGCTCCCCCCGCTGTCGCCAACTCATGGTTATGTTCCCGAGAAAAGTCGATTCGCCTCAAGTTTGCGAAACCGCAGTTGCATGCAGTCAGTAACAGAGGTCGTCTGAAACAAGATTTTTCGGCTCGTTACCATGAGTCTGTCTTCGGCCACTCTTGCAGCTCTTCTTCTTCTTTCTCCTTCACATAAGGGACGCCGTTTTATGCTACGCCGATTGTCTGCGACAGATTCAAATTCTGGTCGCTTTGCCTGGAACAGCCTCAGTTGGGAAGTTTTTCATGGCGTTGCGTTCGCCATCGTTCTGTGTGTCAGTCATGTCGTTATGACGAAAGCAGAGGCTGGCGATACGAAAGTCGTCGCGCAGGCGACTGCGACTTCGAAAAAAGAAGCCAAGGCTGAGAAGACGGAAAAGGAAGCCGGTCCCAAGACGATCACCTGGGCTCAGATCACGATCAAGAATGACTACACCGAAGGGGCCAAAGCAGCAGGCTTGTTCGGGGATCTCGAAGAGAAACTGACCGACATTCAAAAACGCCTGATGAGCGCCGGCGAAGACAAGAACATTGATGGGATCTTCCTCAATATCCAGCCGACTGTGATGGGACGCGGGACCCTCAACGAAATTACAACGACCATCGCCAAGGTCCGCGCGATGGGCAAGCCTGTGTATGCCTGGGTCGAATCCGGTAATGCTGGTGATTACCTCATCGGAGCCGCCTGCGACAAGGTCTATCAACCGGAAGCCAGCATGCTGATGCTGACGGGGCTTCAGATGGAAATCGGCTTCTATAAAGACATGCTCGACAAGCTGGGCGTCAAGACGGAAGTCCTCGCGGTTGGCGATTACAAAGCTGCTGGTGAGCCTTACTCGCGCTCTCACATGAGCCCTGCGTACAAAGAAGAGATGGAAGCGATCATCGATTCGCTGTACGACCAGATGGTGACCGCGCTCGCCAAATCCCGCAACAAATCCAACGACGAGATCAAGAAACTGATCGACAACGGTCCTTACTCGTCAGAACAGGCTTACAAGCTGGGACTGCTCGACGGCCTGTGCTATCAAGACCAGTTCGATGACCTGATCAAAGAGCGTTACAAGGAAGAAGTCGTCATCAAGATTGACGAGAAGTACGGCAAGAAGAAGGTCGACCTCGACTTTGAAGGTTTCGGCGGCATGGTCAAGATGATGAACCTGCTGATGGGCATCGAAGCGGAACCGAAGAAGAACCTGTTGCCGAAGGTCGCGATCATTTACGCTGTCGGTCCGATCATGACGGGCAAGTCGATGAACGATCCACTTTCTGGCTCAGTCATGGGTTCTGAGACGATCATCAAGGCCGTCAAGGAAGCCTCCGACAACCAGAACGTCAAAGCGATTGTTTTGCGAGTCGACAGCCCTGGCGGAAGTGCCCTCGCCAGCGACCTGATGTGGCGTGCCCTCGAAGAATGCAAGAAGCCGATTGTCGTCAGTATGGGCAACGTCGCAGCCAGCGGCGGTTACTACATCTCCATGGGTGCAGACTACATTTATGCCGAACCAGGGACGATCACCGGTTCGATCGGCGTTATCAGCATGAAGCTCGCGCTGGAGGGTCTGTACGAGAAATTCGGCATCAACACCGATATCATTTCTCGTGGTAAGAACTCGGGCATCATGAGCTCAACGTCTCCTTTCACCGAAGAGCAGAAGACCGCCATGCGGGCCCTCTCTCTCGACATCTACGGCCAGTTCACCCGGAAAGCCGCTGAAGGGCGCAAGATGAAACTGGAAGACCTCGTCAAACTTGCTGGCGGTCGGGTTTATACCGGCGAAGCGGCAGTCAAGAACCATCTGATCGACGAAGTCGGAACCCTCACGGATGCAATCGCGAAAGCCAAGTCGCTGGCTGGTCTGGCAGATGACACGAAGATCGACGAACTCTCGCTGCCGAAAGCCACCAGCCCGTTCGAAGCCCTCTTCGGCGATGTCGAAGCTGGCGTCTCGATGAACGGCGCTTCGTCGAACCTGGTCCTGAGTCAGATGCAGTCTCTGAAGGCAACATTCCCTGAGCAGTTCAAACTGGTCAGCCAGCACCTCAACGGCCTCTGGGGCCTGCTGCAACTGCACAACGAACCTCAAATGCTGATGATGCCTTACTCGATCATCGTGCGATAAGGTAAGTGTTTCCGTTAGTTAAATCGAAAAAGCCTCGCATCCCGCAAAGATGTGAGGCTTTTTTTATGCGCTCGCAGAAGATCGGACTGGAACGCAGAGGGAACAGAGTTGAGCAGAGGTCGC
>SXPC01000144.1 GCA_005778225.1 Planctomyces sp.
AATTTGATAAACGTGATTCCCTTGTTCTTTTGTTTTGAAGCCTGCTTCGCTGATAAATAGCGATCAGCCTCAATTAAATCGCTGATGCTGTGTTGCTCGACCGTGCCTTGGTCGCCGACAAGCTTTTTAGGAGCCGCCGCCGCATCGGTGATCACGTTTTCGAGATTGTTGTCAGCCATGCACAACAATCCGACTGTTTTTTACTTTCTCTGCAGCACAATTCAGGAGTGAATGAAAATTTTCTAGGAATGGCTATCGCCTGCAGTTCCGGCAGACACGAGCTCCATCAACGGAAACAGCATGTTTGCATCCACAGTAACGGCATTCGTAATCAGAACTCTTCCTGAACCACTCGCTCAATTTGATTGGCTTTCTCTCTTCTCGTTCATCTTTCTTCATGGCTTCTTCCTGATCCAATCAGACATGTTGATTTTCTTGCGGACATAGGTTTTGTCGTCGCTACCATATGGAGTGATTCCAAGAGTTGCGGCAGCTGCATGGCAGTAGACGTGCGTGTCGAACAGGTGGTTGTCGGGCTTGCTTGACCCGCTTCTCCACTCTCGTACAGTCCTGCCTTTCGCCTCGTAATGAATATCCTTGAATGCTTCGGACGTGAGATGCTCTGCGAACATTCCATGCGTTGCCGACATCGGATTCCCGAACAAACTGACGCTTCCTCTTTCACCGGGAGCGGTCGACAGCCTCTCGTGAGAAAACGTCTTGTAATAATTGGTATCGAGGATCAGGATTCGCAGAGATCTCTTCTCGGGTTGTTTGTAGACGCAGCCAAGCCAGCGTTTTTCGCCGTTCTGAAGCTTCCATTCGTTGATTGGTTGATCACTCGCTTTGATCGACATCCCTTTTGACGGCCACCACACAGACCGGTGTGGGCTATGTTTGTTCCAGCTGTAAATCACGTCGGTCCAGTGGCCTGAGTCGACGAGTCCGCGGTCAATGGACACCTCCGACCCGTTCTCACGACGAAATCGCCCTGGCGTCATGAGGTAATCGACCAGGGTCGTCAGTCCATGTGTCAATGCCCCTGCAATTCCGCCTGCTTCAGAGTCCGATGGCTGATAGTTGTTCTTCGCCAGATACTCCGCATATTTGCTTGCCAGTGTCGTTTTTCGAATCTCACTGTATTTGAAATAGGTTTTCCTCAGTTCTGGCCAGGTCCCATAGGCCACGACTGACCCGCCAAAGTACTTGTCGAAGCCCATGACCTCCCAATAGAGCAGTCGTTCTTGAACGTCGATGGCCGCAACCAGCGAATGACAGCTGTCCGGAACAATAAAACGATCCAGGTTGTTGACTTTCGCAGCAATCTGAGACGCTTTGAGGACTCCAGATGCTTCTTCCTCACCTGCTCGAGGATCGTTCTGATATTCAGCAAAGAACGCCTCTTTGTTTGCAAAGAAGAGGTTCATGGCGTGCTGAATCGCCGACAGCTCACCTTCTTTCTCGAAAAATCTATCTTGCCAGGAGACGACAGCCCCGGCGTTCATCTCTTCGTAGTGCTGGCGGTAAAATTCTGTGTCTGGTTGGTCCTTCTGATCCAGTTCGAACGCCGTTTTGCGGATGTCGTAGTATTCTTCCCACAGCTTCATATTCTTGGGAAACGACTCAACCAGCTTCACCCGGATGCCGCGGTACTCAGGTGACTTCTTGCGATCGAGAATCGTGTCAGCGACGTCACCTTCACGAATGACAGTGCACGGAATGACGATTGAGCAGGGACGATCCGGGGCACCGAGATACCCGATATCCCCATAAAGGATGTCGAGCCTGTCTTTCACCTGCTGTTCTGACTTCGCCGACTCACGCGTCTGAGGATCGTCGACCAGGGCGAATGTTGGGCGTAGCGTTTTGCCGTTGGCCATGACAAAGGCGCGGCCGCGAATTTCACCGGTCAGGCCGGCGACGTCGATCACGACATTCTCGACGGTCTGATTTTTGATATCAAGGACTGGCAGGCAAATCGCGTTCTTGTTGAGAACGAGCAGTGTTTCTTGTCCGAAGAACTTTTGCCCGGGAGCCCGTTTCTGTTCTCCTTCAATGTGCCAGATGGCGGAATACACTTCCGGGAAGTCGAGCAGCAGCTCGACATTTCCCTTCATGACCGTGCGAATGTTTTTCAGCTGCTTCGTTGCTGAGTTGTCGGTCGCGCAGATCAGCGTCGTATAGAGCGTATGTTGATAACTGCATGCCCATTTCACTGCCCAACGACACAGAGAGGTTTTCCCCGTACCGCGTGGCATCGAGAAGGCCTGTTTACCGCCGTCGAGGATCGCATCTTGGATCCGTTTTGCGGCATCGATATGGATCTGCGACCAGGGAAGCGGGAATGTTTCTGCACCATATGTCTTGCAGAACTTCAATAGGTCATATTTGCACTCGTCTCGACGAACCGAATCGTCCGGACCCTTCATCAGAAGATCGTAGTAGGACATCTGGACGAGCGGACAAAACCCCTGGGCGATGTCTTGAACTTCCGACAGCTGTTTACGCTGGCTTTTCTTGACATCTTCGCGATTTCGAAATGCTCGATCGCTTGGGGCTATCACGATGACATCCTGTCAACAAAAAAGGTCTCTGGTAGCTGCCAGAGACCTTTTCAAGTTTACTTCCGGCTGATCAGGCCAACGGTTTACGCTTGTGGCGCGATCGAAGCGGCAAAACGAGCAAGTTCGGCGACATCCGAAGGAGGAAGGGTCAGTTTTTCTCCTGAAGGCGTCAGGACGGTCATAGCTTTACCCATCGCGGTATCAGCACTGGTCAGATTGATGACCTGGCCAGTACTGCTTTCGAGCGTTACGGCAATCACTTTCATGGTTCGAGATCCTGTTATGAGCGAGAAAGATGGTTGGTCCGAATCTTCACTGCAAACGCTTGCAGTGAGCAGAAGAGGGCTTAGGTTCCAGCTGGCGTCAGAGCAACGCCCGTTCGAGAGTCCGTTGGGACTGTGTTGGTCTGGAAACTGATTGGCTGTCGGCTCGCTTGTCCATTGACTTCGACAAGGTTGACTTGCGGCACTTGTCGCATCGTGTTGGCGGAACCGGCAATCACGAATGTCTCATGCTGAGCCTGAGCAGCTTCAAGCTTCGACTGCAGGATGCGAATGACTTCAGCTCGCTTGTACTGGTTCTTCAAGGCATGATCGATGAATGCCATCGCCGGGCCTTCGAGCTCCAAAATGATCTGATCAGGCTGGCGAATATCGTTCAGAAGGTCTTCAATCAGACCATAGAGCCCCGAGTAGTCACCGATGGCGTATGTGTTGAGCAGCTTCGGAAGGCGTTTGAATCCGAGTTTGGAATACTCCTGAGCGAGGTCGATCGACTTCTTACGACGGCTTTCGACCTTGTCATCGACTTTGAACAGGAACTGCAAAATCCCAAACGCGAGGACGCCAGCAAGAACGACCGCTAAGGCGACGATGGTTGCCTGCTCGGACGTCATCGAGAGGGATGAAAAGAGGAAAGCGGACTTCATGTTAGAATCTCCAGTGGAGTTGATTTTGAAGATGGCACCTGTCGCATCAAACACTGAGACGACAGGGGAACTGTTTCTACTCTTGGCAGATCAGCTGGGAACTACTTACCGGAACTGATTTTCTTCCAGACACCGACAATGCCGACGACCACAACGACAGCCAGGATCAGTGACCACATCAGGCCAGCTGGAAACGAATCGTCGTTTGCGGGCGGTTCATCGAAATCGGTATCGGGGAACGGATACAGCGGCGCGTAGGGCAGGGGATTGAATGGCGCTGGAGTCGGGCGAATGTCAGGCCGTGGCTTTGGCTGACAAGGTCGGCAACTCCAGGCAGACCCGCGGACCTCCATTGTTTGCGAGATGTCCCGGTACAGGGCACCTGCTGACGTCGGCAGATTGGAACCACTCTTTTTGTAGACGACATGCCCCTGTGGCGTTTGCACCAACACGGCAGGCAGGTCGGGGGAGATCGTCGCAAACCGCTCCCGGAAGATAGTCGAGTCTTCATGGTAGACGTTGAACTTCGTTTTGCGTGCCAGCTCGACTAGCTTCGGGTCAGTGCGAAACATTTGCCAGACCGGGTGATCCGCGCGTCCTTTCCCTGGCAGCAGAACTGTTGTGAAATGCTGCGAAGCGTCTTCCGGATAGGTCAACACCTGCTGTTCGATACCTTCGATGGCATCGCCGATCATCGACTCAGAGTCGTTGATCACGCCAGACTGCGATTGTGTCAGGTAATGATACGGCTTCTCGACTGGCTTGATTTCATCGGAAATACCGATGGACGCAAACGCGACGGTTGCCCCAATCATGATTAAAACAACTGATGCGACCATGAACGTGTCGCGAACGTGAAACTTCCGTGCCTCTCGCTGATACATTTTTACCTCACTGGCGTTGGTGGAATCGGAGTGTGAACAGGGAAAATTGCAAAGCCGCCGAACTCCGTTTGCCAGCGGTGCAAAAATTCTTGTTTGGGCTCGTAGCGGTACTCAGAAACCCGGTTATTATCGAGTAAAACCGCATACTCTTGACCGTCACCCGATGAGGTGAACCCCATGAAAGTGACAGCGTGATTTGGATAGAAAAAGATGACGCCAGCTCGCTGCGTTCGATCTGCCCAAGCAAGTAACTCGGCGTCACCTTCTGTAGTCACCGCATAATCAATCCCGATCTGATCGCATGCCTCAATGAGACTCGACGACCAGCAACCGCCGGCGTAATTTGCCTCGACATGTGATGCCAGTTCGTGTTGATTCTGAGCTCGCAAAGCTGCAACCAGAGAGGCAAAACAGCATGATCCCGAGCCGTCAGCGTCTCGCCAATTGGGCTGGCGATCGCTTTCCGGCAGGTCGACCAACTCAATGGACCGATGTGGAACGTGCGGACGATACGGCGTCCGTGGTTGATAGGGCCTTGGACGGGGATAGTAAGGGCGAGTTGGCACAACAATGGGTCGATACGGATTGCATCCTCCCGGTGGGCAAGAATCGCGATTATCGCGAACCTCACACCCAAAGGCGCACATCAACAGGCACATGGCCAGCACGATTCCGACACAGTCACGCAGCTTCATCGACATACAGCCTTCCTTGATAATCAAATACCGGCAATCTTATTAATTGAGCAGGAGACATTTCGGCTGGCTGTATATCCTGACCGAATTCCTTTCGGATAAAACTTCTGTCGTAACCAGCGTAAATCAAGTTCTCTGCTACGTACTCAGAGCAGAAGAAGCGATTAGGGTCTGTATCTACCGAACATCCAAGCCAATCACCGATTCTCTTGGTACAGAAGCCCCACGAACGAGCAAACTGCCACCACGATGCATACTCCTTACCCCATCCCTGGAGCATCCCTTCGATAAATCGATCACGGTCAACACCGAACTCTTCAGCTCTCAATCGGCTCCAACCGAGCCGAATACTTCGATCTGAGACGTACTTGTCGATCGGGGTAATAGTCGGACCGCAGTGATCGAGCGACTCAATCACTGCCATTCGTCCATGGGTACGCAGGACTACGCCGACGTGCGAGATATCAGATCGAGTCCGGAACTTGATCAGCTCTTCAAATAGGGTGCTACCGCTGAACAAAATCAGGTCAGCATCTTGAATCAGATCCATGCTGTCGAGGTACGAAACCATTTTTACTCGCCGTCAGGTCTATGGACTCGTGGATATTTTCCATTCGAGAGCGGCATGCGAATCTTCAGCCGATCCTCGACTACCGTAAGTCGCTTATCCTGAGAGTGGTCTTCGTCAGACAGGCTCTCAAGCTTCTTGCCAATGGCCGCGACGGTTTGATTGAGCGAAGAAACAATGGTTTCGAGCCGACTTGCTCGCCAGGCTACGATTCCAGTGGCGCTCAAGATTGACCCAACAATGGTCACCATCAACGCCCAAAACTCTGCGTCATTCATTCCACTCGCCCAATTGTGTAAAGCGGACCAACTTTCTTTGTTGCCTACACAATCCGACCGATTCGCAAGGTTTCTGCAGCAAAATCACGGATAAAAAGCAAAATCCGTTTATTGTCAATTCTCACTGCAAACGCTTGCAGTGAGCGGAGGAGGGGAGCCCAACCATCTTAAGTCTGAGCGAAATGTGGCAGTTCCCGGTGCTAGGAGAAGAGTAGGAAAACCCGGGAAGGACCCAAAGATTTAAAGAAAAAAATTGAATGCAAGGCTAATACCAGAACATGCGACACGTCTATCGTGCATATCATGTCGCCTCTCCCGTGCTCTTCCTCTTGCGTCCAGCTGGTCCCTTGGTGTCGAGTGCATTACGGCACGCTTCGATCTCATACACGTACGTCTCTCCATCTCCTAACACGATGGGCTCAACATTGTTTCGCTGAATCGCTTTGATCAATGTGGTATGTGCCACCCCAAGCAGCCTAGAAATGGCTCTCATGCCGCCTACCTCAGCCAGTGTCAGTTCCTGCTTAGCTTGCTTCCTGTTCATGACCACAATTTACCAACAAACCACCTTGATATGCAATAGCGACCAATCGGAATTATTTTCCAGAAATGGCAATAATTGATATTGAATAGCGACCGAATGGTAGATATTATCTGGTTGTCAGTCACGTAAATCACCAACTAAAAGGAAGCCAGCAATGTCAGCCAACGAAATCAGATCCACACTGAAGAGCATGCGAAACGAACAAGAGCTCAACATCAACGGTCACCACGTAATCTGCTGCTACGATGCCACGGCGTGGTCAATAGGGGAGCGGCTGGCAACATCGCTTGAGGAGGCTATGGAGATCGTGAGTCACTGAATCACACTGCCCCTCTTCGGAGGGGCTTTCATTGCCAATCTCACCAGATCTATGAACCCAACTGGATCACGCTTGAGCATATCCGCGGTCACTCGCAACACCTTCCATCCCTGGACCGTCGCCGCATTGTACTTGTCCACGTCTCGCTGAATGCCTGACTTCGACCTGTGTCCGCTTTGGGCCTTATTCAGCCCACCCTCGACTTCAACAGCCACTCTCTGCTGAGGCCAGCAAAAGTCGAATCGCCATTTGCGTTTCGGATCGAACACATGCTCCCTGACTGGCTGTGGTAGGTCCCTGCCAGTTATCAGAAGTATGTTGACAAGACCTTCTTCAAGATTACTATTCATAGCATCAATTGGCGTTCATAATGAAGGGGCTGCAATGGAAACACCAAACAAATATCTAGTTCAATTGGAAAAAGAATTTGAGAGCGCCAGCGCCAAACTCCTGAAGGAAGTGATTCCGATACTGTTTGATAATTATGCAGATCAGATCGACAAATCTGAGCCGAAAGGCGGGACTGAATACGAAAAACAACTAGTCAAAAACGCAATTCATTCAATAGCAGAACAAATGAGGGCATTTGGAAGAGGTGTTTCCATTGAGGACATTCAGGCGTTAATCAAGAATAAACACTCTTAATCTTGTGCAACAATTCGGCCTGGCTCCACATTGGATCAGCATTCGTCTGATTCCATGCGGATATCGCAGCGAATGCCTGTAGCTCATCCAACCCGCTTTCCTTCAGCTTGCACACCGCCCGGTACGTCTCATTGTGCCCGCCTTGACCAGCCGTCGCCCTGATGTGGGCAATATATCTCTCTCCGTTTGTGATTCCTCCTCTTTTATCACTGCGAACGTTTGCAGTGAGCCCGCTTGATGGCGATGCTGGACGCCACTCCATTCTGAATACCGGCAGATGTCTCAGGGCATCCAAATCGCTTTCAAATCGGTACTCCCCCGATTGTTTGATGTCTTTCCCGTTGGCCTCCACTCGCGACGGTGGCAGTAGCACATAACCCCCGTCACCACGAACGTCATATCGCGAACGGCCTGAATCGTCCGTGAATCTGGCGCCCAACGGAACGCGTTGCCCAGGGTGGCGAAAATACAAATGGACTCCCCGCGGAGTGCGAACGGTAAACGGAGTCACCCCGCCGCGCTCAGACATGAACCACTCGGCATCCTCTTCCGACTCACAGTCAACAACAACCACGCCCGATAGCTCGCCGGTTGCCAGCGCGCAGTTCCAGTTCGGCTCCCAGGCTCGAATCTGTGGCAGGTTGATTCGCAGATGTTGAAACCCCTTCCACTGATCGAACGGACGTTTCGAACCCGGCGTGATCGGAAACACGCTCCATCCGTAGACGATTCGCAGTTCTAAGGCAGTTTGAATCAAGTCACTCATTTAGCCCCACCCAAAGCAAATTGGCAAGCAAATCAGGGTTGTCGTATTCTCGACCCGCTTCGCCGAAATGAAAGTCCCACGCGCGCAAAAACCCTACGTTATAAAGGACAGGTTGCCTTTATTTTCAATGAAGCGAACCCCGTTGGGCGTTCGCTCTTCTCTGCCAAAAGACGGGGCGTTGTGTTTGTCATCACTGTCCGATATGCCTCAAAGAGGTCATCAGACCGCGTCCATTGAACGTACACCCAAACGGGTCGCTTATTCGTCGCGCGTCACCGCCGATTCGCAGATAGTCACACTTTGGGGTCTCGCAACAATGCGTGTAGGCCAGGCAAGTGACCGCCCAGCGATAACATTATTCGGCAAATCACCCGCTCAAAGCATGAGCGGGAAATACGCGTTCGCAAAACTCTGACCACTTTGTGACAGTTGTAGTCTTTCCGCCTCCATACGGTGCGGTTCTCGTCTCGCCTCGCTTTGTCAAATAGACGTCCGTTTCGCTCTCTCGAATGCCAACTCGCAGATGAAACGGTCCAAAGATTTTTACCGTTGCAGTTGGCCACGTACTCAACACTCGTTGTTCGAGCTCGCCATATGTTTTTGGCATTCGGTCGCTTTGGCTGACTCTCGTTACTATCCTGATGTTTGCAGGCTTATCCCGCTTTTTCTTTTCTTCAGGCGGCTGCGACATCAATCCAGAAAGCTTCTGCTGATAGTTCTCGACCTGACGCCGTGGCCCAAACCATTCTTCGAGCCACGCGATCGACGTGATCTTCCCGCCACCCAATCGCATTGATGGATGCGCAGTGCCCGTGATTCTTCGTTTGAGATAGTAGCAACCCTTGAACAAGTCGATTACCCATGAATCACCATTCGCGGTGATTTCTAGTCGGTCTCCGCTGACATTGATATAAGCGTCCGACCACTCAAGAAGAATCCTTTTGGCAAGAATCCCTATTCTCGATGGTAGCTCTGAGTTCATCGGAACTGCCGCCCGATCTCTTGAAAGTCTATCAAAAGCGTCGTTCTCGATGGAATACGGCTTCCGCTTCGCACCTCTGCGCGACATATTCAATCCTCCTCCCTGATTTCGGACATCTAAAATAAACCCTGCACGCTGTCGAGACGTTTCCCGACAAAACGCACACAATTTGCCAAAATGGCAATCCTCACTGCAAACGCTTGCAGTGAGGACTATCCCAAGAATGTTTTAAACGCGTTCTCGACCACAGAGGTGACAATCTCCTCGACCGACTTCTGCTTCGGTTGCTCTGCTATTAGTGACGTTTCCAGGTATCGCAACTGCGTCAAGAACTGACGGCGAAGCTGCTGACGCGCCTGCGCGATCTCCCGCCGCTTCGGGTCTCGAATCGATCGACCGCGTCGCTTTGCGTTGTTGTACTGATTCTGCCAGTACGTGCGAAACTCTTTCACTTGCTGATGGGCTGGACGTGACATTGTGCCTCCTGCACTCTTCGACTGGTTAATTCGATCTGTGACCTGCGTGTGTCGGTTGCCACCCAATTGCGACCATTCTTGACGGCCACCGCCGCCGTCGTCCCGCTACCAGAGAACGGGTCATAGACGATTCCGTCAGGCGGACAAAACGACTTAATGTAGAACTCAGCCAGTGATTCCGGAAACGGTGCTTCATTTTCGTGTGTCAGTTTTGACCCCATGACGCCACCGCCAACAATGCACTTAATTAGATTCGATTTGAATCCATGGCGTCTCAGGATGTTTGCGACTTCGGCAGACGTGTACTGACGCGAATTTACATTGCCTGGATTTGCTAATTTCGGCGCAATATAGTCTTGTTCTCTCATCGTTCCGTCCTGTTCGCGCGACATCCGCTTTTTTGTGACGATTTCATGCGATGGGCGATGATATTTGCATCGTTTTCCTGAACGCCTTCGGTGCCCCGTACCATTGGGTGAGCCTCCCCATTGATTCCGCCGCGTGCCATCACCAAGGCGATGACTCATTTCTCCTCCGGGCGCCCACTTCGGCGGATGCCCGCATGCCGTGTTATTGCTCCACGGAAGCTTCCCTCCTGATGTGCAGCAGATCACAAACTCGTAATCATTCCTGATCCAATCGGGTCCGCCGCTCCCGGGAATACCGACACGATGAAAAATTGGTGGCTTCCTGAGTACGATTCCCAACCTGTGCAGGTCCGCCATCAAGAGCAGGGGAGTGGCAGAATATCGAAACTTCCGCGTCTGGCCTTCGACAACAAATGCAACGAGCCCCTTCGATATCCGCACCGCTTCCCTCACGATGTCGGTCATCCAATAGACCCACTCCTCATCGCGCAGATCGAAGTCGACACCGTAGGTCCGCGCGAGTTCGTACGGTGGAGAACCGAAAACGAGGTCGACCGAGTTCGTCGGTTGCGACTTCATCCACGTGAGGCAGTCAGAATGAATTGCAGTATTTACGTCCATAGCCTATTGAATTCTTGAAGTTGGAATCAGATGATTTTTATGGATCATTTTTTTGAAAGGGTCACAATGCCAAAGAAATCATCGAGTTCTTCGTCATCGAAAAAGAAGGATGTTCATGTCGTTCCGAATCCTGATGGCGGTTGGCAGGTTATTCGAGAAGGAGCTTCAAGGGCTTCTTCAAATCACGAGACAAAAGCCAATGCCAGTGCCGCGGGAAAAGTAACAGCAGAGCGAGAGAAGGTTGACCTTATTGAACACAATAAAGATGGGAAGATTGCCCGACAGAACAGTTATGGCAATGACCCAAACCCACCGAAGGACAAGAACCGTTAGTTACCACTCTTCACCTCCATTGCAGTTCGTCGCCCGATTCGACGTCGACTCACGCAGTCGAAGATTCGAAATCGAGTTGTTCAATCGATTGCAGTCTCGATGGTCGATGTCGTATCCGTCAGGGATTGCCCCTTCGATGTCGGACATGACAACCAGGCGATGAACTGCAATCTTCTTCCTCGATTCGCCACGATAGATTCGCACGAATCGATACCCATTCTTCGACGTCTCCTGCTTGAGCTCAGTCCATTCCGTCAGCCGACCGAATGACCCGAGACAGCTAAAGATTCGACCGGCCTCCTTATCCACTCGCAGATGACCAGCTCGCAGACGTTCAAGGAAGATGGTGTCGTCGATCTTGTCGAACTTCCGTAGACGGATGAACTCGCGAACGAGCTCACGTTTCGGCGTCTGATAAACAGCAACCTTGTGATGCTGCGTGCCGGATCGAATGCTCACCGGTCGACGGTTGCCGCGGTACAGCTTCCATTCCCCGGCGCGTCCCTCGATCGCGAAGATGCGTTTCTTCGGATTGAGGAGCGATGCCCGCGGGAGTTTGATTTCAGCCTGTTTCACTTTCTGCCTCCTCGTCCATGGCCAGAAAGTGCACATTAGCCGCCGCTCTTCCTAACCACTCAGGCAACTCGTCTCCTGTTCGATATCGAGATCTGATGTGGCCCTGTAGGGACTTGTCCGCGTTCCTTATTCTTTGATGAGCGTATTCAAGGTCTCGCCGAAGTTTGGTTGCCTCCGATTCGAGGTTCGCAATCTTGTTACGCACTGCGAGAACGACGTCCTCTCTCCAGTCGGGAGATTCTTCTCCAAGATGCGGATCGACGATGTTCGCAATCTCGTTCAGGATCGATAGCCATTGCGAGGCGGCCTCCGTTTCAATTCCTAGAGAATTACCTCCGCAGAATCCGCCGTGAGCGGGACATATACTTGGAACAAGACTCATTGATAACCTCCATGTTGTGCGTGTTGATAATGGCTTAGAACGGCGTGTCGTCATCGAAACCGCTGTCGTCCGACGAATAGAAATCATCGTGCGGTTTGCTCTGTCGCTGAGGCTGTGATCGCTGACCTCCCCCGCCATCGCTTTTCGCTTTCTGCAGCATGGCCAACCTCTCAACTCGCAGTTTGATCTTTGACCGCTTGTTGCCGTCCTTGTCCTCCCACTGATCCAGCTGTAATGACCCGCTCAGTCCGACCTGATCACCCTTGGATTGATACTCGGCAATGACTTCGCCGACTCGTCCCCAGGCCTCGCAGTCGAGGTACGTAACCCGCTCTTTGTCTTTGAATTTCTCGCCAATGGCGATTGTGAAATTGCAGATCGATTGACCTGACGGTGTCGCTCTTGCCTGCGGATCTCTCGCCAGACGGCCTGTGCAGTTGAAAGAATTTAAATCACTCACTGAGTACCCCGTTTCTAAAATGGTTTAATTGCTTGCTCTCATGATTCCCCGCTTCATCAGCGGGTTGATGTCGTTGTGGATGATTTCAGCAGCCTGCCCAAAGGTGAACGCTTCTCGTCCGTAGCGGGACAACAGTCTCTGCTGAGCTTCCGTCATTGGTCCGTTGGGATCGTGTGCATTTCGAATCTGTTGTGGTCGACCGTTTCGTCGTTCCAATTCATACTGCGCGAGTCGTTTAATCTTTCCGTGCGATTTCTGGACGAGCGTCACCAAGTAGTCATCAGGGCATTCCCGCATGGGCTTCCCTGCATGCTTGCCAGACTTGAACCGGAATTCTTCTCGCACCTGCTCTTGTGGAACTGCACCACCTTGACCAGGCTCGATGCGTTGTTCGTGGTAGTTGACGCGGCTGTTGAGTCGAGCCATGCGCTGAGCTTCGACCTGCCGTCGCTGATCTTCGAGTCGACGTTCCTCTGCAATGCGTTCGGCTTCCTCTTTCTGCTGTTTGGCAATGAGGGCCTGTTCGTCCTCTTCCTTGATCTCGCGTTCCGCCTCTGCAATCAGTTCCTGGAGATCCTGTTCGCCTTCCGCCTCGAGAGATTTCTTTTTCGCTCGATCGATGATGCGGTCCGGCTTGCCTGATGCAATCAGATCAATCGTCGTCGGAACCTCGCCAAGTCCAGTTGCTCCAACCAGATCGATCACCATGCACGTCGGTTTCTCGCTGGCCGCGATCGCCGCTTTGCGTTCTTCTGGAGTCGCCAGTCCGTCAACGCATCCCTTCAGCGGACGGCAACCTCGTCCCTTCATCTGCTCAGCCAATGAGCGAGACTTCGTCGGCCGGAAGATGGCAACCGCTCCGATATTTCTGTCGTTGTAGCCTTCTCGGCAGAGTCCACAGACAGACAGAAACTGGAACTGTTTCGACTGATGCTCTTTGTAAATGGCCTGTCGGAGCTCATCCGGAAAGGAACCGTCGAGGGCTTTGGCTTCGCCCCAAACACACTCTTGTCCATCGTCTCGAAGCTGATCTCGAATCGCATTGATCTGGCCCGCAACCGCTTTGGCCATGTCGCGACCAGGATTAAAGATGATCGTCTGTCGCTTCCCGACCAGATCCAGCATCGGCTTGATCAGTGAGTCGAGCTGTTCTTTCTGCTGCAAGATCTGCTCAAGCTCATCGTCCGCGAAGTCTCCGCGGACATCTTTCAGGTTCGTGAAGTCGATTCCGGCGACTGTGATGTAGCGTTGATCGAAGGGGACCGCGAACCCATCGTTGACCGCTGAAGGACCGCCGTCGAGGTTGTACATCGGGTAATCGATGATGACATCCGGAAACATCTCGAACAGCGTCACGCCGTCCGTACGCTCCGGTGTCGCCGTCAGTCCGAGGCGATATGATTTTGGATTCTGACCGAACCATTCGAAAACGTGAGAGCACGATTTTAGAGCCAGCTTGTAGCGGTGCGCCTCGTCCGGAACGAGTAGCCAGTTTTTTTTCCAGTCAAACTTATAAAGGCGACTATTGCCATCTTTATCAACAAGAAGCGTTTGACGGCTGGCAACGATGATCCGCGGTGTGTCTCGTCTCCCCCAGATGACCTGTTGTTCGGCCATCTCAATGCCTGGACGGATTCCGAGGACGTCTTCAATCTCTTCTGCAAACTGCGAGATCAACTGTCGTTCATGCGCCAGGACTATGACATAGTAATCGTCTCCACGACGCAACCAGTCAGCAGCGCACCACGCACCAACAAAAGTTTTGCCGCCTCCAGTGCAGATGCGAACCAGTCCGCCGATTGAGGCCCGACTGTCGACCAGCTGATTGAAGTTGCCGATCGCAGTGTCCTGATACGGACGTGGCGAAAATCGTTCACTCAGGTCCGGCAGGATCAGCCCGCTTTCCGTTTGTGGTTCGTCGATACTGAAAAGATCTCTCACGTCGTCACCTCCCGGACCAGTGGCAACAACACGTAGAGATACCCGTCGTCTCTCACTCGCATCGTGATCGGCTTGTCTGGAATCTGACTCAGACCGATCGTCACCAACGGGTTTTCTTTGCCCATCGCCTCGCAGAAGTCTTTGAAGTAGCGAGGATCGATAAGGAGATTTGTTTCTCCGTTTGGACCATCGACAGGAACTTCGATCTCAGCAGATCCAACGCTCTGTGTTTTGACCTTTAGGGTCAGTGTCTGATTTGAAAAGCAGAAGTCGACACCACTGTCCTTGCCTGTCATGGGAAGTACCTGACGGATTGCCCGAGCAAGATCATCGAGACGAATCGTCACCTCGCGTTCAAGCTCTTTCGGAACAACCTTTTTCCATGGTGGATAGGTCCCGATCAGCAGTCGCGACGTGAACGCCCGCTTGTCGCCCATGAATGTGACTCGGTTGCTGTCGGCTCCAATGCGGACGACGTCGCACGGCTCAAAAAAACGAGTGAGCGCAACCGCGGCTTTGTCTGGCAGTAAAAGATTTGTCTTGCCATGTTCGCCGATGATCACGCAACTGAGAGGACAGGCCGACACTCGTTTGCAGTCGGTCCCAACCACGAATGTTTCGTCTCCCAGTTCAAAACTGAGGCAGTCGACAGAGAACCGGGTGTCATCCTCTTCGGCGCAGAACACCGTCTTGAGAACGACTTCTTTCAGATGATCTGCGTCGACCGACAGTGAGGCGTCGATTGAGAAGTTCCACTCCGACAGCGTCGATGGGTCTTCTCCAGCAATTGACCATCGCCCCGAACCACATCGAATCGTGGCGCCCTGTTTGTCGGATGTGAAGATACCGCCGTCGATCTTCGCCGGTTCAAAGCTGACGAGTTTCCCGCGTGATTCGCGCAGTACCTGCGTCAGCTTGTTAAAATCGACAAGGAGACTCATCGCCTCCAATGCGTTCGCATCAATGACAATCTGTCCCGCCATCTCGCCGTCAGTTGCCTGAACCGTGCAAGTCCATGTGTCGAACTTGAGCAGGACACATTTCATCGCCTCGAC
>SXPC01000145.1 GCA_005778225.1 Planctomyces sp.
ACTCGATTCATGATCTCGAACGGGAGATGGATCGCCTTTTGCAAAGCGTGAACCTGAGCTTCCACAGCCTGCGGGTCAATCGCCCTTACCCTGCGATCAACATTTACGAACGCCCGGACGAGTTTCTGCTCACTGCAGAGATCCCCGGCACAAAATCGTCCGATCTGGATGTGAGTATCTCTGGCAATATGCTGACCATTCGAGGCATCCGCCAGCCCGATCAGAACATTCCGGAAGAGCGTTATCGACGTCGCGAGCGACGCTTCGGCAAATGGGAGAGAACGATTTCTCTTCCCGATAATGTCGAAGACGAACGCATGAGTGCGACCTTCCTCGCTGGCGTCTTACAGCTCCACATTCCCAAAACCCCCAAGCAGACGCCACGCCAGATTCCCGTCAGTGATGGCGGATCCGCGTAACTCACGATCGTTGCAGCGAGTTTTGTCAGCCATGGTCGAGCATTCCTGTTTGGTGAGAGGATCTGAAAATGTCTGGGGATCAACTGCCTTCTGTTCCACACTCCTCGTCGGGAGAGGTAACGCAATCCCAGGCGATCTCCGTCAAAGTCAACCAGCCGTCAAGTAACGAAGATGACGACGTCGGGATCGCAGCCGTCCCGTCTCGCCTGCTGTTCAATCCGCCCATCGACATTTACCAGAACGATGCTGGTCTGGTTCTGATGGCTGACTTGCCTGGCGTCACGATTGAAACGCTCGAGCTTCAAATCCAGGATGCCAAGTTGATCCTGTTCGCACGCGTGCAGAAGGTTCCCCCGCCCGATGCGATTCCCCTGTATCAGGAGTATCAGGTCGGCGACTTCCTCAGGTCGTTTATTCTCACAGAAGAGATTGACTACGAACGAATAACTGCGAAACTGAATCATGGGGTGTTGGAAATCGTTCTGCCTAAAGCTTCAAAAGCGCCTCCTCGAAAGATCGAAGTGCGAACGGAATAGCTCGGCAGAACTCAGGTGACCGAAAAGAAATGGTTACCGATACGGCAACCTCAATTGACCGAATTTACCCTTTGAGGAGACAGCCATGGCCTATTCATCCAACGTCAACAACACCGTTGAAAAATTCAAACAGGAAATCGACCGCCTCGTCGATATGACCTGGTCACAAGGCGAACGTGCCCTCGACGCCTTCCGTCAGTTCCGCTCCGACGGCGGCCCACTCATTCCCCCCGTTGACCTGATCAACTCCAGCGACACGCTCGTCGTCGTCGTCGACCTGCCTGGATTAACGGCCGAGCAAGTTGAACTAACGCTCGTCGGCAACATGCTGACCCTACGCTCTGCCACACCTGAACTGCAGTTGCAGGAAGGTGATCGCCTTCAGGTCCGCGAACGCCCTTTCGGCAAGATCGAACGCACCGTCGCCCTGCCCGTGCCAGTCAACGCAGAACATGTCGAAGCTGAAATGCGCAACGGCGTCCTGCGAATCACCATGCAAAAAGCCACCTCCGCCCGCTCCATCCAAATCGCCGTCCATGGTGATAGCTCGACTCCTGTGTCTTCGTACTCGTAAGTGGCCGATTTCTGACCCTTCTCCCTTGAGAGTCTCCCTTGAGAGGAAGAAGGTGGCAGCACAACACGTCAGGTGTTTACTTAACACAGCGCTGACGGATGAGGGTGAGCTCTAGGGACGATTATGCCGCCAAAGTCTCTATTGAAGTGGGGCATTTTATTAACCGCACAGCCTTAAACGTCGCCAGCTAAAGGCGACGTTTTTCTTTCCATAGACAATGAACATCGCCGCTCGCTGCTGCACTTGAGTTGACGCCTCATTCGACTATCATGCTAAACATGTCACCTGCCTGAACATTCCAATCATTTGCAGAAAGCGCTTCGTCATGGCCCGTCAGCTCATTTCCACCGGCTCTAAATGGGAACCGATCATCGGCTATTCTCGAGCGGTAAAGGTCGGAAACTCGATCTTTGTTTCAGGAACAACGGGCAGCGGCGCGGATGGCAAGATCGTCGGCAATAACGACCTATACGCACAAACAAAGCAAGCCATCCTCAATATCGAAACCGCCCTTAAGCAAGGGGGTGCAACTCTCGCCAACGTCGTCCGCACCCGCGTCTATGTCACAGATATCTCCCGCTGGGAAGATGCCGCCAAAGCTCACGGCGAATTCTTCTCCGAGATCCGCCCGGCCATGGCGATCGTTGAAGTTTCCAAACTGATCTCCAGCGAAATGCTCGTCGAAGTGGAAGCGGACGCCGTCATTGAGTAGTTCTTGATCGTAGCATACAAAAATCGAGGAGAGCCAAACGAATGTTTGGCTCTCCTTTTTGATTGCACCTACCGGTGATTTCCCTTCACGTGCTGCACAAAGCGATAAACCATCAGGTAGACCCCGCTGCCAATCACGCCAATGACCATTCCCGCTAACCCGCCAGCAATACCGGCAAAGTACCACGGCATATCAGGGTCCGTGTTGTAAGCGAAAAATAAAGCGACTCCCACGACGGCGAAAATCAACGTAGAGATCCCAACAAAGATCGCCTGGAAAATATTGTCGCTCTTCCGAACGTTTAAACCGGCCATCGTATCGGAAACGATGTTATACGCTGCCCCCAACTCGGATTGCTCTGGATCGGGCTGCACATTCGGAGGGGAATACGGATTCGTCATAAGAAATTCAGTTACCCGAATAGAACCAAAGGCACTGCGAAGCGCGAATCACGAAACATTCTATCAGGCCATTCTGAGGATGAAATCCGTCTCGAAAAAATCTCTGTAACAGATCCGATGAAACTCCGCTCAAGAAAGTGTTCCCAACAGACACCAACTTTCTTTCAAATTCAGGAGTGACATTATGTCAAAGTTCATCACCACGCTGGCTCTCATCATTTCAATCTCATTTGCCTTTGGCATCGGCCAGACTCACGCCGGTGGATTCAACCACGGGTTCCATCAGGGCAGCTTTCACAACAACCATCACTTCAACAATAAGCCATTCTTCAAGTCACAACAGAATTTTGGCGTGGGCCCTCACTTTGGCCAACCCAAATTTGGCGTTGGAGTGGGGCCAAATTTCGGACAACACAAACACTATTTCCATGCCCAGCCCTTTCCGTTTCCTCATCACCACCACGTCGGAAAAAACGTGATCATCATCCACGGCAACGGTTTCGGCGGCTTCCGCTAAACTCCAGAACACGACAAAGCCCGCGTGAGTGGCACTCTCATGCGGGCTTTTGTCATTCGTCGTTCTGTTTCGATCATTCAAACCGATACTGCTTATGGCAGTCCGTGCAGACCTGATTCATCTTGTTGAACTGCTCCTGAAATGCAGCGAACGTCTCTGCATCGGTCGCAGAACGTGCTGCCACTCCGATGTCCGACATTGTCTTCATGTAATCCTGGTAGATCTTCTCATCAGCATAGACATAGTCAGGCGCACGCAGCAACATCCCCATACTGGCCAGGAACTGAAGTTCGGCAGAGGCCTGCTCCTTCTGACTTTTGAACGCCGGTTCGTTCTGATTGGACGTCTTCAAGACATCGATCGATTTCTGCATCCGGCGCATGATCCATTCGCGATCCGCACTGCTCGCGACAGACGCCTTTTCATCCGGCGCAGGTGCGTTCGAAGGATTCCCGCCATCCAGGATCACGATGATCTGCTCAAACGGCAGTAGCACCTTATCATACGGGTCGCGTCCAACTCCCGAGGCCCCGGAACTCACCTTGCCCGCCAGATCTCGCAGCAGAATCGCCTTCTGTTTCCATGGCAGAGTTCCTGAATGCTCATGTCCAATCTGCGCCAGACCAGCCAGAGTCGATCCCAGAATCTGCACACTCGCAAAATCACGATTGTAGGAACCGACCGATGTCATGATCCGAGTCAGTTCATTGCGAATGGACTTCACTTCATTCTGAATTGTGTCCGTGGTGATCAAAGTGCTCCAGTCCGTCGCCCCCGCTGCGACCGGAGTCGGCTCAGTCGCAGGAGCCGATCCCGCTCCACCGCTTCCCATCCCAGAGGCAGCAGCAGGAGTCGCTGTCCCGCCCGTTGCTGAGGTTCCTGCATTCCCCGCCACCATCACCGCAGCATCATTACTGATAACGGCAACCGGATCGTCGAAAAAGACGTCGTACACATCAAACGGCACATCCCCCAGCCATTTCTGCCCCTTGTCGTCGGTTCGAATCGGCGAGTTGTTGTTCGCAACTTGCGTATTCTCGGTCGCAGGTGTTGGCGTGGAAGGTGTCGCGGTATTCGACGTCTGCGGAGTTTCGTTGCCCCCGCTACAGCCTGCGATGAGAAGAGTGAGAGTTGTGGCAACAGGAAAATTTATCGTCGATCGCATCGTGTCAGGCCCATCTGGATGTGAGTCGAGGCAGAGAAAAGAAATGCGTCGCTGAGAGAATCCTCCCCAGCGACGCATCCATCATAACCAATTTGATGCTAGAAACTCAATTCGCCATGAAGAGTTGCGGAGCACCACCAGAAGCCGGCGAACGATACTCATACACGCCCCCCACAGGCAGCGTGAATTCAACATCCCGACCATCCACCGTCCGGCTGAACTTATAAGGATAAAGCGTCGTAAAGGCATGGTTGCGTCCCCCCGGCAGACTGAAGCGACTCCACGGGCTGACCTTCGTGGCAATCCGGTACTCAAGTGGCTCGTCAGACTTGTTGATCAGACGAATCTTGCCAGGTCCAAACGAGGCCTGAAGATTGACGTTATCTGTCGAAAGACGGGTCATCGTCAGTCGAGCCAGCCCGATCGGAACTGTCGGCGACTTGAGCTGGACCATCTTGTCGTGATCGATCCAGTCATTCCAGCCTGTCTTGAAACGGTCCTGAATCTGGGCGATCTGTGCATCATCCAGATTGATCTCACCCTTCTCGGTTGAGATCTTGAGGGTCGGATCCCCGATCCACTGCATGGTCAGTTCATTTCCGCGAGTAGGCGTGTCCGCAACATTCAGTTTCAACGACTGAGCCAGATCAATTCGCAGGCTCGTCACCAGCGTCTCCTTGCCCTGCTCGGTGGAGTAGACATCAAGCATCAACCCCTTGGTTCCAATCTGGTATTCCGCCGAATTTGCATTCGGCTTTACCATCACCGGATCCACCAGTCGGAGATACGCTTCACAACCCTTCCCTTCAAAAGCCTTCTTCATCTCCTCTGACAAAGACGACCAAAAATCCGCCTTCGCGAACTCAGAGAAGCTCTCCACCGGAACATCTTTCACATGCACTTCATTCAGATCAGATTCGATGATCTGACGATTGAAGGCCTCGAACAACCCCGTATCGATATTCACTCTCAGCAGTTCTTCATCGCCCAACGATCCCATGCTCGGAGACTTCGCCCCCTGAATCGTCGCGACGATTGGCTTGGACTGCTCTGCTCCCGCCAATTTTCCACTGACAACTCCCAGGCGAATCGCGATCCCGTTTCCGTTGACATCAACGGCTTCAGGAAAGATACGTGCCCGTGGCTGGTAAAACGGCATCGGCCACATCCCAGCCAGCACATCCTCGCCCTGCGAGAAGTCGAGCGAACTGTTGATCGTCTCTTCAAATGTACGAACAAGCGTCGGAGCGACCCGTCGAACTTCCTGTTCCATGCGACCCCGGCTTCCATACAGCCCGCTGACAATCCCACTTCCAACACGTTCCGACGTCACTCCCCATCCACTGGTGCCCGTGACGACGGGCGTACTGACTGAGAAATTATCGGCAGGGATATCAAAATCCGCCGCGACAAATTGAAACGCGAATCGCCCGTTGTTGACTTGAGGACGAACTCGCAACGACAAATTCACCGGATAACGATGCCCGACGACAATACTGATCGGCCCGGTCGACGCCGCCTGACGTCGAACGCCTCGAATACTGGTTCGTCCCAGTGTCATCCGAATCGGCGATAACCCAATATTGGCCGTCAATGTCCCATCGCCATTCGCGATGACATCAATCTTCGAAACATTCGCCACATACGAGTTCCCCGAGAAGGTCACATCAAAGGAATAGCCCTCTGCAGACGTCGTCGTCGAGATCGCCTGCACCGGACCGCTGAACGGTCTTTGTTGCATCTGCTCCGTCAACGTCCTCGATAGATACGCAATCATCGACGGCGAGATCATCACAGAAGCCGCCTTGGAAATCGTCATGCCGGGCGTAAAAGGCTGAGTTCCGTAAGATCCAAATGGCAGACTCACATTGCCTGCACGATATCGATCCCCATCGACGAGATCCCCGGGAGCTGACTTCGGATTCTTCATCCACTGGTAGAGCGCAGGATTCGCATATGCCACCAGCCACGAATCGTGTCCAACTTTCGGAAACACAGTCAAGGCAGCCGAGCCCCCCGCTTTCTTCACCGCATCGGTCATCTCGTGAGCACGTGCAACGGGAACAAGTTGGTCATTAGCCCCATGAAAACTCCACGCCGGGATCGACTTCAATGAGGCGGCCATCGAGACATCACCCCCGCTGGCAATCGGCACGAGTGCAGACCACATGTCCGGAGAAGCAGCCGCGATCGACCAGACTCCATATCCCCCCATCGACCAGCCCGTCAGAACTCGTTTCGTTGTATCAATCGAATAGTCGGCTTCGACTTGTCGCAGAATCGCAAACATCCTCTCGGCCGGCTTGGACGTCGGTGCCCAGTGATCCAGCAAACGTCCACGCAGTTTGGGTGCCTGCGGGAATACCACCACCGCCCCCGGATCAACAACGCCCGACTCCAGGAACGGCCCCAGTCCGATCGTCGTCTGCAACTTACCATCCACACCACGCTCCCCGGCCCCATGCAGGAACACAATCACCGGCCACTTGCGCGAAGGCGTATAACCTCGAGGCAGAAAAACCTGATACGGATAAGTCCCCGTATCATCCTGAATCGTCTTCATGACAAATCGGCCACCCGCAGGTGCTTGAGCGAACGATTCGCTCGTAGGGATCAACACAATCAACAGCAGCATTAGAGACATCGAGAGCAGCGAACGCACAGCAGTCATTTCAGAACCTCGTTTCCATCTTACGATAAGCAATCCGTTTGGTCCTCCAGACCTCTACTGTCCGCTTCAGTGCGTTCCCCCATTTTATTCATTCACGCTCCGCAAACAAACGGTCTGAATGAATATCTCATGTCTGAAAAGTGTTTACCCAATAAAAAAAGCGAACGCAGCCAAGGGGCTTGCGTTCGCTCGAAAAGTCGTTTCAAACGATCCGTCAGGCAGATTGTTCCGCCAGCTTCTCAGCTCCGAGTCGCTCGCAGAAGTCACCAAACTTCTCCCCATCGTTCCGCTGAGCTTTGTAAACCGTCAGCACGCGACCAATCGTCGGGATCAGGTCATCGTGAGGAATCATGTCTTTGAAGATGTACCCCAGACGTGACCCGACATTGTTCCCGCCCAGAAACAGCGTGTACTTGCCAGCGGCTTTCCCGACAATCCCGATGTCCGGTGTATAAGGACGAGCACAGCCATTCGGGCAACCCGTCATGTGCATCGTGATCTTCTCACCCGTCAGACCGAGTGAATCGAGATGCCCTTCGACACCCGAAACGATCTCACCAAAGATCCGCTCTGACTCAGTGACCGCCAGTCCACACAGCGGCAGAGCCGGGCAGGCGATCGCGTTGAGACGGAAGAAGGTCTGATCTTCGGCCAGCTTGATCCCGTTACGAGTCAGAATCGACTCGATGTCTGCTTTCCACGCTGGATCGATGTCACATAGGATGACCGATTGAAGTGCCGTCAGGCGTGACTCAATAGGATACTTCGCGAACAACTCACGGAAGGCGGTCTTCAGCTTCAGATCACCTTCATCCTTGAGACGTCCACATTCGACGTTGACCCCCAGGAACAGCTTCCCATCCCCCTGTTCACGCCAGCCCATGTAGTCATCGGCGGCGGTGACTTCCATCGGCTTGGCGTCTGCGATCGGACCGCCGTAATACTCTTCGACTTTGGCTTTGAACTTCTCGATCCCCCATTCATGAACGAGGTATTTCATCCGCGCCACTTTACGGTCCACGCGGTTCCCAAAGTCCCGCTGCACTTTCACGACCGCTTCGGCAATCTGCAGCACCTGATCGTAAGGGATGTACCCCAGCAGTTGACCCAATGCAGGGAAAGTCTTCGCAGCCGATGGTGTCCGTCCCATCCCGCCACCAACAAGGACGTTGAATCCAACAAGATCATCATTCTCGACAATCCCCATGAACCCGATGTCCTGCGTGTAGGCATCGACGTGATTATCGTTGGCCATCGCAAAGCCGATTTTGAACTTCCGTGGCAGATAAGTATTGCCGTAGATCGGCTCTTCGACCGGTGTGAACTCTGCTGCGTTGAACGAATTCCCTTCGTCGTCTTTCAGCCACAGTTCGTAGTAAGCCGTCGAGCGTGGCTTCAGATGCTGCGACAGTCGATCTGCGACGTCCTGCATCTGGTCCATGACCTTGTTATTCTTGTACGGCGGCGGGTTACACATGACGTTGCGATTCACGTCGCCGCAGGCAGAACTCGTTGTCAGGTGAATCTTGTTGATGTGGTTGATGACTTCCCGCAGGCTACTTTTGGGAACGCCGTGAACCTGAAAGCCCTGACGCGTCGTGATACGGACCGTCCCGTTGCCGAGCTTATCCCCAAGATCCAGGTGACCGAGGAATTGAGCTGCCGTCACGCGACCACCGGGAATCGCAGAACGAATCATGCACGAATACTTCTTGCCCAGCGCGTTCCCCTGGGCGTCTTTGGCCTTACGCAGATCGCGGTCGTCCTGCTGATAACTGCCGTGGAATTTGAGGATCTGGATTGCGTCTTCGGTGAAGTGATCGGTGCCGTTGTGAAGCTCTTCGATCAGTGCGCCGCGAAGCTGATGACTCTCGGCTTTGAGGTATTCGTTCTTGCTCAGTTTGACGTCTTCGTCAGCCATGATGGACTCGTACTTTATTGAACTTGTATGGGCGTGGATGTGTTTGAATCAGAGGAAAACTTGGACGGAAGTCGGTGATGATTCCGTCAGAGGGATGGTGAAAGGTCAGGGCTGGAGTATAGTGAACCGGTGGAAAGGTGCAAATCCAACTTTGACCGCGCGGCGAAACTCAAATATTCAGCCGCGGACAAGATTAATGCGGGGAATTTGATGCAGTCTGTTCGTACATTTGCCCTGCTATTGGCGACGGGTCTGGGCATCGGCTATCGTCAGCCCGCTCCCGGAACGCTCGGGACCCTTTGGGGAATTGTACTCGCCTTGCCCCTGATGAGAATCCAGCATTTTGATGCTCAATCCTATACTGCGGCATTTTTGCTGATGATCGCTTGCTATTTCACCCTCGGCTGGGTGATTTGTCACCTTGCCCTCCCTCTGTGTAAGCGAGCTGGCCTGCAGAAGGTCGATCCGCAGGAAATTGTCTGCGACGAATACACCGCCTTCCCGATCGTCATGGCATTCGTCCCCGTGAATATTTCCACGCTACTGCTTGGGTTTGTGATGTTCCGTGTGTTCGATATCATCAAGCCCTGGCCCATCCGACGCCTCGAATACCTCCCGGGCGCCTGGGGCATCATGGTCGATGATTACATGGCTGCCTTCCTCGGCGCCTGTACCTACGGCGCCATCTGGCATCTGCTATTTTCCTGATATTAGTCTGAAAGACACACATGACGGCCCGCGTCCTCAACGGCAATACGCTCGCCAAGAAACTCCGCGAAGAACTCCAGGCAGAAGTCGCAAACCTGACCGCAACCACCGGAGTCAAACCCTGCCTGGCCGCGATTCTCGTCGGCAGCAATCCCGCGAGCGAGGTCTACGTCCGTAACAAACGCTCAGACTGCGAAAAAGTTGGCATGACCAGCCAGCTTCACGTTCTCGATGAGACGATCACGCAAGACGACCTACTGCAACTGATTGACAGACTCAATTCCGACCCGTTGGTTCACGGCATTCTCTGCCAACTGCCCCTTCCCAAACACATTGAAGAACAAACCATCCTCGACGCCATCACTCCGCTCAAAGACGTCGACGCCTTCCACCCGGAAAACGTCGGCCTCCTCGTCCAGGGCCGCCCTCGCTTCCTCCCCTGCACCCCGGCAGGCTGTCACATCATTCTCAAAGACGCCGGGATTGAAACCGCTGGCAAACACGTCGTCGTCCTCGGCCGCAGCGAAATCGTCGGCAAACCAATGGCCAATATCATGCTGCAAAAGGCCCCCGCAGGAGGCGACGCCACCGTCACCATCTGCCACAGCCGCACAAAGAACCTGTCTGAAATCATCAAACAGGCCGACATCCTCATCGCCGCCATCGGCAAACCCAAATTCGTCACCGCAGACATGGTCAAAGAAGGGGTCGTCGTCATCGACGTCGGCATCAACCGCATCGAAACCGGCCTCGTCGGCGACGTCGACTACGAATCCGTCGCCCCCAAATCCACCGCCATCACCCCCGTCCCCGGCGGCGTCGGCCCGATGACGAGAGCCGTGCTACTCAAAAACACGCTCAAGGCCGCCCAGATCGCCGCGAAGAAATGATCTCCTCGAAACGGGTAGTCCGGGTTGTCCCAACTCGGCCGGCGAAGCCGCAAGAAACACGTCAACTGCGCATGGCAAGCCGTTCTACTAAGCAATCGGCTTCATCCCCTGCGTCGCCAAAATCTGCCGGATCGCCCCGAGGTGGTACGCACTATGGGCCAGACTCGCAATCGTCCCGCACGCTGCCAGATGATCCCATTCCGTCCTCTCCTGGACATACCCCATCCATTCCTCGACACCATTGCGTAACCGTGACCGCAGGTCGTCCCACTGATCCTCAGTCACATTCGTCCGCTTCCAACTCTGTGACCAATCCGCATCGTTCCAAGGCTCCGGCTCTCCATTCGCCCAGCGATTCAGCAGGCTGATACCGTACAGAACGTGATCGACATGAGCCGCGATTGTCGTCAACCCCTCGACATTCCGCGTCGAGGCAACATCTGCCGAAACCCTGCCAAGCTGCTCGAGCATCCCCGGATCACCCGGATTAAGCATGAACCCGCCCGACTCCGGCGTTCCGTTGAAGAGTTCATTCAGGAGATGTAACGTCGCCTGATGAAGTGCATAATTGTGAGGGGCAAGTGGGGAGTCGCTCATGGCCAGTCCTTTCGATCAAGTCGGAAGACATCCCGTTCATCATCCCCGCACCACCGACCCTGCACAAACCGGAATCCGAATCTTTCATAATACTGAATATCATTGACATTCGAGGTCAACGGATCAATCAAAATCGCCGTGACGTTCTATAGCAAAGCTCTTTTTAAGGCTAAAGCAATATTCTTGCATACAACATAGTTAATATGGAAAGCAACGACGAAGACAAACGTCCGTCAAATCTCTACAACCCGGTAGCTCAGAGGCAGCCCAAAATTGTTAGTCAAAGTATTCATATACGCTTCGTCGTCTGATGTGAGTGCTTTTCGTCCAACGATGACCAGTTTGGGAATTCGACTATGGGTACGACTAGGATGATATGCATATTCCAAGATCTGACCCAATGCATGCCTAATCACATTGCGTGGCTCAAGGTCCGACTTGATCTCAAAAAGGATCAGCTCTGTTTCCGAAGACACCACAACATCGACGTATTCGGCTTCACATACGACTCTTGCCTGCGGATGCTCCGTTCGGAGCTGTTCCATGAGTTTGGCTTGCATCCGCTTATGTTCGGGAGAGCACTCAACTGGAGGTCTGCCACCTAGATAATAAGGAATTGCTTCTGGAGCCAACTCTGATCCTACCTGCGACGCCTTCTCTCGTGCCCTCTCTTGTAGTCCGCCAACATCCGCTATTGAGTATCGCGTAATGTGGTTGATTGGATCGTCAGGTGATGCGTATATATTGTCATCATATTTTTGAACTTTATCTAACCGGAAACGTACATTGAGGATATGCTTGGCCCACTCCGTAGTGTCCATAGGGCGAGGATCACCACCAGCGGCCTCGATTTCACGGCGCATGAGATCAGCCCAGCCGCGCTTGCAGTATTCTTGCCAAGCCAATTCGGCTTGTTCACCATTTAAGCACTCAACCGCACAAATCTCAGCGACATAACGCCGTCGTCTCTCGGGTTGTTCGATTGTGAACAGCATCACGTCGAATGTTGCCTGCTCTCGAACCAACCGGGCATGCCTCTTGTTAACGCCTTGAATGAAAGCGTACCTCCATCCTCCTAAGATCCATTCATTCCGAAACAACCATTCTTCAAACCCAAATCCGAACCGCGAATTAAAGGTGTATTTCGCCTCAGATTTGTTTTTTTTCGCAGGATGTCGCCAGCCTTCTAAATTATGGCAGATACGAGCGATTTTCTTCATTGAGCATTCTCGTAGTTAATTGAGCATTCGTCCAGAATTAAGTTAACCGTTCCGTTTCTCATTTAGGACAGCCACGCTCATCAAGATATTCTTCTATTTCTTGCCTCAACTTCTCAGCATCAAACTCTTCAAACCGCCCTGCAGCAAGATCCTCATCAGCCACCGCCACCATCGCCTTCAACTTCGCGATCACATCCGGATTGCTCAAATCAATTGGTAATTCCTCGTACAAATTGTCGAGCGCCGTGTTCAACACCTCATCGACAGACTCATAATTCCCGGTGTCCATAATCTTCTGGACTCTTGCTTCTAGCTCGGGTGATAACTGAATCGCCATGGGATCGCTCCTTTTGTTCCAGCATATCGTGCAGAAACAAAGCCTGTCAAAACCCAGTATTAAATCTGATGCGCGCAGCAAAAGACCCCGGCAGCGAACCGCCGGGGTCTGGTAATCACGTTGTCAGCTCACAATGTTCCGTAAGCAGTCTTAGTACATGCCGTCGTGGTCATGACCGCCAGCTGGCTTCTTGTCTTCCTTCTTCGGTGCTTCTGCAATCAGAGCATCGCTGGTCAGGAGGAGAGTTGAAACTGAAGCGGCGTGCTGCAGAGCAGAACGGGTCACCTTGGCTGGATCGATCACGCCAGCCTTGACCATGTCTTCGTACTTCTCAGTGGCAGCATTGAAACCCATGTTACCTTCGAGCTCAGAGACCTTCTCGCAGATGACGCCGCCATCAAGGCCTGCGTTGTTTGCAATTTGGGTCAAAGGAGCACGGCAGGCACGCAGGATGATCTTGTAACCGACTTCTTCGTCGTGGTTGACCTTGCGAGAAGGCTTGACGGCATTTGAAGAACGCAGCAGAGCAACACCACCACCTGGAAGAATACCTTCTTCAACAGCAGCGCGGGTCGCGTGAAGGGCG
>SXPC01000146.1 GCA_005778225.1 Planctomyces sp.
ATGATGCTGGATCGCGGTGTTGATGCGGGGATTGTCGACATGCTGTGATGATAGCAATGTGGTCTCCGATGGTCACGCGGGTGCCTGAATGTGTTCGATCGAGGTTGATCCCACTGGACGATACCTGTACGTTACAAACTCGCAGGGGTTTCTGGCCTGTCTGCAGAAGACAGCTGCCCCGGCCGGCCACTCAATTTGGCCACCAGAAAAAAGACTGGTTTTCGACGTGAATATTTTGCTGATTCGGCTCCGGAAGGGCTTGCGAGCGATCTCTCGTAAGCTGGAATGGCGGACTTCCGGGAAATGGTTCTTTCTTTCGACGCTGATCGGCATCGTCACGGGGATCGGTGCGATAGCGTTTCAGTTGTCCTGTCAGTTCATCGCGCATTATGCGATGGGGATGGGAGCGGGTTTTTATCCGGGGGAACCAGCGGGAGAGTATTCGCCGTTTCCGCATGGTACAGCAGTGATTTCACCATGGCGGTTCCTGATTGTGATTTCAATCGGCGGCTTGATCTCGGGGTTGATCGTTTACTTCTTTGCGCCAGAAGCAGCGGGGCATGGGACGGACGCCGCGATTGATGCGTTTCATAATAAACGTGGTGTGGTGAAATGGCGGACGCCGATCATCAAGACGATCACGTCGGCGATTACGATCGGGACCGGTGGTTCGGGTGGTCGGGAAGGTCCGATCGCGCAGATTGGCTCGGGATTCGGATCGTTTCTGGGACAGGTGTTGAAGCTACCGCCGCGGGATTGTCGGATCATGCTGGCAGCTGGCATGGCGGCGGGAGTCGGTTCGATTTTTCGCGCGCCACTGGCGGGGGCGTTGTTCGCTGCGGAAATTATGTATCGGGATGCGGATCTCGAATCGGACGTCATTGTTCCCGCTGCGATGTCATCGATCATCGGCTACAGCGTCTACTCGTTGTTGCTGCCTGAGGAACTGCGTTTTACGCCGCTGTTCGGGCAGAAGCTGGACTTCGCGATTTCATCGCCATTCGAATTGATTCCGTATTTCCTGCTGGCGATCGCGATGGCCTTTTTTGGCTATCTCTATATCAAGATCTTTTACGGCGTTCATGATTACTTCGACAAGAAAATGTCCTGGCTGCATCGTGGACTTAGGCCGTGCCTGGGGGCATTCATTACGGGGCTCATCGGCATCGGCCTGTACTACTGGTGGGACAAGGATCCGCTGCTGTTATCGGTGTTTTCGACAGGTTATGCGACCCTGCAGGCGTCGTTTCACCCTGAGACGACTCCGGGGGTTTCGCTGTTGCTGACGGTCGCGTTCTTCAAGATCCTGACAACGGCGTTCACGATTGGATCGGGAGGGTCGGGAGGAGTGTTTGGCCCTTCCATGGTGATCGGCGGTTGTGCTGGGGCAGCGACGGGATTGATCCTTCAACAGGTAATGCCGGAAGGCTGGGTGGCGCATCCGGAGACGTTCTCGATTGTCGGCATGGCGGGGTTCTTTGCCGGCTGTGCGCATGCTCCGATTTCGACGATCATCATGGTCTCGGAAATGATCGGCGACTACAAACTGCTCGTGCCGACGATGTGGGTCTCGACGCTTTGCTTTCTCTTGATGCGACCATGGACGCTGTATCGTAACCAGGTGAAATCGCCTCTTGAGTCTCCTGCGCATAAGGGTGATTTCATTATCGATATTCTCGAAGGGATCAAGGTCGAGAACGTCTACCAGAAAGACCGCAAGCTGACGTTGATTCATGAATCGATGACGCTCGAAGAGATCGTGCATCAGATTGCGCTCAGTCATCAGCACTATTACCCTGTCGTCGATGATCAGGGACGCATGGTTGGGATCTTCTCGTCGGATGATGTGCGAAGTTACCTGTACGACGAGACGATCTGGAAGCTCGCGGTGGCCCGGGATGTGATGGTCGGGGCAGGACATGTCGTTTCGGTGACGCCGGAGGATAATTTGAATTCCGTCCTCAAGCGCTTCACGTCGCGCAATCTTGATGAACTCCCTGTGCTCTCGAAGATAGAACCGGGTAAGCTTTTAGGCATGCTGAGAAGAAAGGAAACGATCGCGTATTACAACCGACGTCTGGTGGAACTCAAACAGCAGGCGGCTGATGAGACATAAGGCGTTTCGTGGCTGCGGGTGATTTGATATCACCTCTCCACGCTTTCGGACCATGCAGCGACGCTGAGCCGAATGGATGCCATGAAGAAAGCGATGTTTCGGAACTGGGTGACTGGGAAATTTCACGCCTGAATACGAACTGTAAGACGATGGAACCGTACGAGAAGAGAATTCGATGGCTTTCACGATGTGCGAGCATCGCTTATCTCCTTGTCCCAGTGATCTACGTCTTGATGCTGTGTTCGATCATTGGATACGCAGAGTATGACGGGATGTTAACAATCGTTGTTGTGCCAATCGTTATTCTGCTTTTGCTGTTTCCTTCTTTGGGTGTCTCGAATTCCTGGATTGTCATCGCGTTGGTTGCTTTTTCACTGTTAATGCCATACGGACAGTTCCGACGCGTTTTGATCTGGCTGGCATTCTTTGGTTCCATCGGCATTCTGTGGTCAGTTATTTACGGCCATGAGAATGATGGATTTTTGCTGATTGCGTCTTCGCAGATTGCTGTTGTTTTGTGTCTGGTGGTCAGCATTGAGCTCAACTTGCTGATCAAACACATTGAGAAGAAACAGCAAGAAGACTTTCGAAGGCGAGTTCGCGGGAAGACTTCACCGTCGATGAATGCGACATCAGCGTTTTTGCGAACAGGATCAGATCGAAATCAGAACGGCATGGTCTCGACGTGAGTGACACGTCTCATCTGCATGGTTGCCATGGCTAAAGGTTAACGCAGCCAGCCGCGTTTGGGCTCGGGCTTTGCTGTTTGCTTCATCTGTTCGCCGGGGGTTTCTGAGATCAACCCGAGTTGCAGCAGTTTCTTTTCGATGAGCATTTCTTTTTGTTTCAACTTCGACTGTTCGCGTGAGAGTCGGGCGCGTTCCAGCGAGTTTTGTAGCTCGGCGATTTTGAGTTGTTCGGTCAGACGATCATGGAGGTCGTCGATCACGGCTTTCTCGGCTTCAAAGCCATGCAGCTCAGTCAGATCGATATCCAAAGTGGAGCGCTGGTACATCTCAGCGGCTTTGTCGAGGAGAATCGCGATGACTTCATCGCGACTTTGGATGGCATCTTCGAGTTGCTCGTTCGTTGCGTTGTCGAAATCGACAAGTGGCGGGAGTTCGAGCCCGAGAATGTCGATCAGCTCAGAATGGTCGAGCGGCTGAGGATCAATCGCCGCGGCGGGAGAATGCTTCGTAGGGCGGAGAATCGATTCCTTATCGAATCCGTTGGAATCAGAATCACCTTCTGTCAGAAACGATGACTTGATTTGCTCCCAGGAATTGGCGTCGTGAGGCTGTGCTTCAGACTGAGCATCGGCGGTCTGGCTGTTTGCAAACGATGAAAGAATGGACGTCAGGTTATTCAGGGGAGCAGCTGGAAACACTGCTGCACGGTCACCGCCAGCTCGGGAGATCAGTTCCTTGATTTCGTCCAGCTGGACTTCGATGCGTCCGAGCGTGAAGCCGGCCTGCATCTGGTCCCATTGTTCGAGGAAACGGGTCAGGCCTTCGTTGAGTTCTGGAGAAAGCGCGGGTGTGGGTGCTGCTGTTGTGCGGTTGGAACCAGACGCAGCGGGAGCTCCGGCACGCTGGTAGCGGTCCAGCTGCTCTGCGGCATACTCGAGCTGTTGCGTCAGCGCAGCGATGAGCTCATCTCGCTCATCGGTCGCGGGCGCGTCGTAGTAGTCAGTCTGGTCCATAGTACGTCGGGTCTCCTGATTACCCTGCCGGAAGCTTAGCTCAGGATTCCAAAGACGACGGAGTGTCACGAAGTTCCAGATGCTCCGCCGTTCTACGAGAGTCGATATGCGAGGGTTATTCTGGATTTGCGGGCTGTCATAAACGACTGGAATTGCCAGCAAATCTCTTGAACGCGTTATCATGCCGTCAGACGATGCTGCGAGCTGTTTCAAGCCGATGACCGGAGAGAGGAATTTGTCGACAGTAGCGATTTTTTGCACGGAAGGCGCTTTGCTTCAGAACAGAGCTTGAGAAGTCCTTTCTGGCATGTTATGAAGCAGGAGTAAAAGCTGTGCAGAGAATGAACTCATCGAAGTCAGTTCTCTGGACTCACGACCGATAGCCTCCCGGCGCTCGGAATGCCATCGGGTGAGTCACCTTAGACTTTCAAATTTGCCGTCTCCGCACCCAGTCCTGCTGCAAGTCGCTTGGCTTGTTGATGAGACTTTGTGCTGATGATCGGGATAATTTGCTGGTCTGAGCCGTTCAGCCTGAATTCAAGGCTCATCATGAGACCAGAAGAGCGCCGACATTGCCCATCGCCAAATGCTCTGGCTGATTCTGCGCTTCGCTTCTGCAATCGTGATGTTTCTGTCTGTGACGTTGATTTGCGCTCTGAAATTGATTTGCGCTGCTCGAGCAAATCACAAAATGCAGCCTTTTTTTGGGGACCGGCTGCCAGCCGCGATCAGTGCCTATCGACTGATTCTCTGTTCCTTCGCTCGAACTCGATGAAGATCCTCTCTGGCTTTGGGCCGAAGCCATTGTTGTCTTCATTTCCTGACCTGTTTCTTGGAGGTCTCCTCCGGGCCCGTTTGAACCTGCCGGAAGGCAAACTGTTCCAGATCGCGCTCACGGTCTCCAGGAATTAGAATCGCATTCAATCTATGTCAACACCGGTGGTAAACGTAGTCGACGACGATCCCGCCGTCTCCAGCGCAATTTCCCTGATTGCCAAGAACATCGGCTACGCCGCTGCGATCTATCGTAGCGCCGAGGATTTTCTGTACGGACATGACCCCGAACGTCCAGGCTGCCTGATCCTTGACCTCAAGATGCCAGGGGCAAGCGGACTCGAAATTCAGAAGATGCTGCTCGAAGCGGGCGTCGAGATTCCGATGATCATCGTCAGCGGAAACGCGGATGTGCCGATGGCTGTCGTGTCGATGTCACGCGGTGCGTATATGTTTCTGGAGAAGCCGTTCCGCATGGACATTCTTCAGCAGCACATCTCGAATGCCCTCGAGCTGGATGCCTCACGCCGGGCTGTCCGAGCCAAACGCCTCCGAGCACGCCAGCAACTATCTCGCTTGACTGAAAAAGAGCAGGAAGTCCTGCGCATGATTCTCCAGGGTCTGACGAATAAGCAGATGGCC
>SXPC01000147.1 GCA_005778225.1 Planctomyces sp.
CCGCACCTTCATCGAAGGAGCGAATCGCAAGGTTCGCGCCCGCGCCAAGTACACGGCACTGCCACATGTCCTCAAAGGCAAGAAGGTCATCCTCGTCGATGATACCATCGTTCGTAGCACGACGATGGGTGAACTGATTCGCAAGGTGAGAGAGCAGGGCGAAGCCAAGGAAGTTCACGTCCGCATCGCCTGCCCGCCGATCATTGCACCTTGTTATTACGGCATCGATATCAAGGAAGTCGGCGAGCTCTTCGCCCCTCGTTACCTCGGCAGCGAGCTGCATCTGACGCGCGAGATGGAAGAAGCGATGGCCCGCGAAATCGGTGCTGATTCGCTACGTTACCTGCCCGTCGACGCGATCTCTCGAGCAATTGATATCGAAGAGAAGCAGTTATGCCGCGCCTGCCTGACAGGCGAATACCCGACCGAAACCGGCCAGCGTCTCTACGACCTCAACCTGACCGAATACCTCAGCGGCAAAGACATCGGCCGACACAAACCCCACGCCGTCGCCGCGGGTGCGATTTAGACTTTTATGGCTAAATACCACTCACATAAGGAGATCAACCAGGTGATCGAATATGCGATCAGCCGAGGTTGGCGATGGGAAAAAGCTGGACCGAGGGCTCATATTCATTCAGAATTGTATTGCCACCATGCACATCGTGATGGCTGTATTGTAAGAGTCTATAGCACACCCAAAAATCCCGAAGGGTTTGCGCAACGTCTTCGTCGACAGATCGATGCCTGTTCCCATCGGTAGCATCGAAGAGTTTTGAATATGAGAACATTTTCGTTTACCGTTCAACTTTCGGATCCTCCCGAGGTCGCGATGGCTCATGATATGGGAGATCGCCTCTTTGAGGCTGGCTGCGAAGACAGTTTAGGAAGTTGTTCTGGCGGGAAATGCCAGATAGGGTTCGATCGTGAATCTTCAGGATTGCGCGATGCTGTCACATCTGCCGTGTCACAAATTGAAAAGTGCGGACTTCATGTTCTGGCTGTGGTACCTGATCTTGATGTAACGCAATACGATCAAGACGAACTCGATGAATTTGCACTCATTAACTTGATGCTCGGAGCCCGCCACTATCTTCATTCTGATCGTGAAGTTGTAAGACTGCTTGAGATCTGGTACTCACTACCCAAAGCGACTTTGGTTTAATGATTGCTCCCCTGATTCACGAATGCCATGCTCACCACACACGAAATGCAGATCCGTGTCCGTTACAACGAAACGGACGCCATGGGTTTTCTTCACCACGGCAACTACGCCGCCTATTTCGAAATGGGGCGGACCGAGCTCTTTCGTGCCGGCGGCGGGAACTACCGCGAGATGGAAGAGCGTGGCAACTTCCTGGTCATCGTCGAGCTGACCTGCAGGTATCGCAAGCCGATCCGCTATGACGACGTCGTCACGCTGACGACCACACTCGCCGAAGTCTCACCCGCGAAGATGAAGCATACCTACGAACTGCGCGTCAACGGCCAGGTCCACTCGTCAGCTTCATCCGTCCTCGCCTGCATCAACCGCGAGGGCAAAGTCCAGATGTACTCCAACGCCATCATCCCCGGCATCGAAACGCTGATGAAATAGTCCAGGGATCGCTGACTAACTGGTGTGCCACGGCTGTGTCAGCCGTGCGGGGATTCGAAAAGAGGCTTGCCCCCGGGAGGGCGAGGCTCCGTCCGAGCCGCTGTCCAGCGTTGCAACATCACACCAGTGAATCGACGCCCCTCCCTGTGTGCCACGGCTGTGTCAGCCGTGCGATCGCGCAATGCACGTCCATTCCCACGGCTACACAGCCGTGGCACACACACATCCCGCTTAAAAGTTGAAGTACAAAAACTCCGCAAAATCATCGTGGAATGTGAGCTTCACCAGCGGAGCGGCCATCGCGATCCAGAACAGCACCATGTTGCGGAAGTTCGGACTGAATCGCTCTTCCATCTGTCGACTGTTCTGAGAAAAAAAGACAACGCCAAGCCCCGCGATGACCGCAGCGATTGCTTCATAGCCACACGGCAGAAGGTCCATGCCTTGCAGGCCGTAACCCTGAAACATCTGGCTCCACTGGACCGGATCGAACATTTGATGCATGACAGACATCGCATCGGAGAATGTCTTCGCCCGGAAGAAGACCCAGGTCAGGTGAATAAACCCGAAGGTCGTCAGACGAGCGGTCCAGACGGGCATCTTGATCCCTGTCAGAGTCCAGGCCCATAGCATCACGTAGGCAAAGCCATGCAGCGCTCCCCAGGCGATGAAGGTCCAACTCGCTCCGTGCCACAATCCTCCCAGGACGAAGGTCAACGTGATCGCGAACAGCATATTGGCGGTCCCGTTGCGGTTGCCTCCGAGCGGAATGTAGAGGTAGTCACGCAACCAGCGACCCAGCGTGATGTGCCAGCGACGCCAGAAATCCTTGATGTCCGTCGCCCGGTACGGCGAGTTGAAGTTCTCCGGCAGACGAATTCCAAACAGCAGTCCCGACCCGATCGCCATGTCCGAGTAACCACTGAAGTCGAAATACAGCTGCAACGTGTATGCGAACGTCGTGATCCAGGCCGTCGCCGTCGTCATTTGATCGACTTCGCCGAAACCCGCATTCGCCCAGATAGCAAACGTGTCGGCGAGGATGACTTTCTTGAACAGCCCAATCGAAAACCGGAACAGTCCCCGTGAGAACATGTTCGTCATTTCGCCCGGAGCATGCGTCATCGTCAGTTGGGGCATCATTTCCTTATGGTGCACAATTGGACCAGCGATGAATTGCGGAAAGAAGGTCACGAACAGGGCATAGTCGGAAAACGAGAACAGCTCTTCATCACCCGAGAAGCAGTCAACCAGATACGCTATCTGCTGGAACGTGAAGAACGAAATCGCCAGCGGCAGCAGCGGTTTGACGAACTCGACTTCGGTCCCGCCAAAGTAATTGACGTTGTCGACGAGGAACCCTGCATATTTGAAATAGCCGAGCAGCAGGAAGTTCGCGACACACCCGCCGTAGAGCATCCATCGCTGTTTGGTTCGCGATCCCTTACTCAGAATGATCTGGCGTCCCAGCCACCAGTTGATCGTGATCGATCCTAATAGAATCGGCAAGTCGCGCGGATTCCACCAGGCATAAAAAATGAACGACATGACCGTCAAAAAGAAGAACGACAGATGCACGAACTGACGGGCTCTCAGCCAGTGAAAAATCACCACGACAATCGGCAGGAAGACCGCCAGATACTCATACGAAGAAAACAACATGAACGAAATCCGTGGGAATGATGTGTCAGCGGATGATCGAGAATGATGGACGGATGGTGTGGCTTACTTGGCTGCGATCTTGGAGTTCGACTTCGCTGGCACATAGTCCGGATCGTTCGCATGTTCTTTCAGACGAGCCAGCGTCCGATCGACGACATCCTGTTGAACTGACGTCAGCTTCGAGCCACGGCGTCCTTTCGGGGCCAGGCTCATGACGCGCCGGAACGGATCGAGCATGTCCATGAGATCCGAGTCGTTGTAGGTCAGCACGATCAGGTCGGCTTCAAGGAACTTGCCGTGATGGTCGAACGAGTAAACAAAGTCCGGCAGCGTGCAGCCGGATTTTCCCGCAATGATGAACTCATACTGGGGGATCTTCTGATTCAGCAACGCTCCCCAGGTCTGGTCGTTGTCGACGTAATAGCCGATGGTCATGGAATCGCCGTAGAACGCGATCCGTGGCTTCTTCTTGGGGAATTCGAGCTCGTAATCAAGTCGGAGTCCCTGGCCGTTCACTTTGAGTTCATAGACTGCAATGTCCGGCCGATGCTCGGATCGCTCGTGCATGAACGGGTCGAGATCACCGAGGATCTTCGTGCGTGTTTTGTGGGCGACGGCCTGTTGCTTCAGGTCCATCCCGGCCAACTGCTTCTCGACGAAGTCCGCAACCAGTTCGTGCCCCAGCGGACGATAGTGACCATCGAGTGGCTCGAATGTCGTTGTATTCGTCGCATGTTCTGAAAAGTCAGGCAACAAATCCCAGACAGGAATCTGTTCGTCTTTGATTAGACGCTCGAACATCTCGCGAGTCTTCTCGATGCGGTGATTCGGCTTGAGGTATTCACCAGCCGGGACATACATCAGGACCAGGTCGCTATGATTGGCTTTCAAGCTCTCTTTAAGTCTGGCCGTCTCCTGGCGGTAGGACTCAATGAGTTCCACCCACATCGCGTCGCTTTGTGGTTCATCCATGACGATTCGTAGTTCATCCAGAAAGCGATCTCGCTCGGGACCGTTGAGAATGTCTGGATACGAATAGCTCATTTCGTACTTCTGGCCCGTCAGCTTGCAGTAAAGCTGTTGAGGCAGCGTCTTGAAACTCGCAGAAACCGTGATGTATTTCAGGCTGGCGCGGTTCTTGTAATGATTGATCTTCTGGACCAGCACCGAGGCATTCCCCCAGCGCATCATCGGTTCCTGATAACGCAGGAGCCCTTCGGCACACAATGCAGGAAGAAAAATCCCGAAAGCCGCGATCAGGTTCCAACGCCACAAACGCTTGGTTTGGGCAGCGCTGATTTCGCAGCCAGACGTGGGAGAAGGCGTTGTCGAGGAGGGCATCGTTCTTGATCCAGGGCAGTCGATAGAAAGGGAGCGGTCGCGACAAGTCGTTATCCCAAGTATGGACCGCAACCAGCGGGCTGCTCCAAAATCACTGATCTGACCAGGTAAGTTCTGACGTTTTTTCCGGCGGTTCTGTGTCAGGCGCCAGTCCGACCAGCACGTTGACTTTGGTCAACACCCCTTCGTACAGTTTCCAATCATGACGGCAATGATGGTTGTAGCGATTCTGTGGACGACTCCCTGAGTCAAGAAATGTCCATCGTTCTGTCTGTAGCAGTTAGGCACGATTGACCAACGATGCCCGTTTTTCGCGTCGAGCGTATCGCATCGGTTGTGCCCGGAATTCGCCACGCACGCATTGTGAGGAACGAGACACCTCATCTGAATGTTCCACAACACTGTTCCCCCCTTTGAACGCGGTTCAAACCACGTTTCACGCCGATAGACCACAGGGCACTGCCACAGTATCGATCGCGACAAAATCGAGCAGCGTCTCCACACGCTGATTCCCATCTCGGCCCGCTGGCAGTGTTCCGAGAAACGACACGCCCGACGTGATGTCATCCCGGGACACATCTTCAGGAACGATTCATGTCTTATCAGCAAGCGTTCACGATGGATGACCAGAACGCGGTCATTCTCAAATTCTCATTGGCGGCAACGACTCAGCCATCAGCGGTCCCTGCCACCCAGTCAGACTCCGCTCAAAGCACGTACGCCGCTGACGATGAACCGATGATCTTCTCGCTCGTCGATTATCTTCCTTCCAGCACCTCGACGATGCCGCCGCTGTTTCAGATCGAGATGATTGAGGCGCAGTACAATCAGTTCATGGAAGAGTCAGCCGTCCACCTGGACAGCAACAGTCGCTTGTGGGAAGACGCCAAACCAGGCGGAATCCGCGCGATGTAGTCTGGTCGCTCAACAAGCAAATTTCTTGCGCGATCTCACCACCATGATTCGACAGCTCTGATCGCAGACGCAGCAATACAAGTCATAAACTACGCTCAAGTAACAGGATGCGAGCACTTTGCCAGGATTGGCGCATCTTTTGCATCCTCGTCCCTACGCTAAACACCGAATATCGGAACACGTAGCCTGGACCTTTTAAGGAGCGTAACCATGACGACGCTAGCCTGTCTATTCTGCAACACACCCATCGGTCAATATTTCTCTTCCATGCTGGATGGTCACCTTCTGCTGACCAACCTTTTCATTATTCTGGTGCCGATCCCGATCCTGCTGGCAGCCGTGGTTTGTTTGACATGCGGTTCGCGATGTCTCCCATGCGGCTGGATCAATCGATTTGCTCATCCACACCCACACACGCGAACTTCCCACCGGATTCGTGGATAGATCAAACGTCATAACCCAGTCGTTTGGACAAAGGCAAAGCAGAAGGATGGTTCGGAACATGTTCCGGGCTGTCCTTCTTCCTTTTGAATTCGACCTTTTAGGAGCTGATACTGGTTGCATCTCATGTGAGGGACTTAAAATAGCAACACACGCTGCTCACCCCTCGCGATTGACAACCTGGAAGCTCCCTGCCGTATGGCTCTTGAAGATACCATCGAATACCAACGCCTTCAGGCCGAAGCCACGCGCGATCCGTCTGCGAATTGGAAACGTTGGGGGCCATACCTTTCCGAGCGCGAATGGGGCACTGTTCGCGAAGATTACTCCCCTGATTCCAGGCCGTGGTATCACTTCACCCACGACCAGGCGCGCAGCCGTGCTTACCGCTGGGGCGAGGATGGCCTGCTCGGCATCACCGACCGTGAGTGTCGTCTGTGCTTCAGCGTTGCGTTGTGGAATGGTAAGGACGCCATTCTCAAAGAGCGTCTGTTCGGCCTCACCGGCCCCGAAGGCAATCACGGCGAAGACGTTAAAGAGTATTATTATTATCTCGATTCGACCCCGACGCACTCCTACATGCGCGGCCTCTATAAATATCCGCAAGCCGCCTATCCCTACGACGACATCACTCACAAAACTTCCCAGCTCTCCCGCAGTGAACCCGAGTACGAGCTGATCGACACTGGCATCTTTAAAGACAGCCGTTACTTCGACGTCGAGATCGAATACGCCAAGAACACTCCGGGCGATCTGCTGATCCAGATCACCGTCACGAATCGCGGGCCCCAGGCTGCGCCGTTACATATTCTGCCGACCCTCTGGTATCGCAATACCTGGGTCTGGGGCTGCGAACACGAAGGCTGCTGGGTCAAGCCGCGCATCTGGCGTCAGGACAACAATCCTGATCTCTTCTGTGATCACGAAACACTCAAACGCCACCATTTCTGGGCCAAGCCCCTCGACGCCCGCCCGCCGCTGTGGCTGTTCACCGAAAACGAAACCAACAACCAGCGTCTTTACGGCTCCGACAACATCAGCCCCTTCGTCAAAGACGCCTTCCACGAATACATTATCAAGAAAAGCTACACCGCCGTCTCTCCCAAGCCCGTCGGCACCAAAGCCGCGGCCTATTATCAGACGACACTCAAGCCCGGCCAGTCGAAGGTCATTCAGCTGCGTCTGTCCGATAACAACGAGAAACCAAGCGACCCCTTCGACAGCAGCTTCGACACGGTCTTCGCCCAGCGTAAACAGGAATGCGACGCCTTCTACCGAGAAGTCATTCCCCAGTCGCTGACCGAAGAAGAGCAACTCGTCTCTCGCCAAGCCTATGCAGGTCTGCTCTGGAGCAAGCAGTTCTACCATTACGTGATCAAAGACTGGCTCAACGGCGATCCCAACATGCCGCCGCAGCCTGAATCGCGTCTGGATGGTCGTAACTCCGAGTGGGAACACCTCTTCAACCGCGACATCATCTCAATGCCCGATAAGTGGGAATATCCCTGGTACGCCGCCTGGGACCTTGCCTTCCACATGCTCCCGTTCGCGCACCTCGATATCAAATTCGCCAAAGAGCAATTGCTGCTTTTCCTGCGCGAATGGTACATGCACCCCAACGGCCAGATCCCTGCTTACGAGTGGCAATTCTCAGACGTCAATCCCCCCGTCCATGCCTGGGCCTGCTGGCGAATCTACGAAGCCTCCGGACCTCCGGGCAAACGTGACGTCGACTTTCTCAAACGGGTCTTCGTCAAACTCCTCCTCAACTTCACATGGTGGGTCAATCGCAAAGACGTCACGGGCAAAAACGTCTTCGCGGGCGGGTTCCTCGGTCTGGATAACATCGGAGTCTTTGACCGCAGTAAACCACTCCCGACAGGTGGCTACCTCGAACAGGCCGATGGCACGGCCTGGATGGCGTTCTACTCGTCCTCCATGATGTCGATGGCCCTCGAATTGGCTCACGAACACCAGGCCTACGGCGACATGGCCTCGAAGTTCTTCGAGCACTACATCGCGATCGCCAAAGCCATGAACACCCACGAGCATACTGGTCTCTGGGACGAAGAAGATGGCTTCTACTATGACCATCTCCGTGCTGAAAACGAGTCGATCCCGCTCAAGATTCGCTCCATTGTCGGCCTGATGCCACTGCTGACGGTCGACATTCTCTACGAAGACAAAATCAAACAACTCCCCGGCTTTTATCGACGCACTGACTGGTTCCTGCGTTACACCAAAGACATCACCAGCTACATGTCCTACATGGAGCGAGGCGAGGGCGGCGATCGCAACCTGAGACTCCTCTCCATCCCCACGCATGACAAGTTCCTGCGCATCCTCAAGTACATGCTCGACGAGAACGAGTTCCTCTCTCCCTACGGCATCCGCTCTCTCTCCAAGGTCCACGAAGAGAAACCCTTTGTCTTCGAAGCTGGCGGCGAGCCGCAGGTCGTCAAATATGTTGCCGGCGAATCGGACTCCTGGATGTTCGGCGGCAACTCCAACTGGCGCGGCCCGGTCTGGTTCCCGTTCAATTATCTGCTGATCGAAGCCCTTGATCGCTACTACGTCTACTACGGCGATGAACTCAAAGTCGAATGCCCGACCGGCTCCGGCAACTTGATGACTCTTCATCAGGTCGCCCGCGAAATTGAACGACGCCTGACCAAACTCTTCCTCCCCGACGAAAACGGCAAACGACCTTCCCTGGGCAATCGCGGCGAAGAGATCTACGCCACTGACCCTCACTGGCAGAACCTGCTTCAGTTCTACGAGTACTTCCACGGCGACAACGGCCGCGGCCTGGGCGCTTCCCACCAGACCGGCTGGACCGCCCTCGTCGCCAGCATGCTCCGACACCTCGCCGACGGCCCCGAAAAACCTACGACCTAGCTACAGCGGATTTCTACGTGTGCCACGGCTGTGTCAGCCGTGACGAATTCAGATCCGACGGTGAAGGCAAGGCATTCTGGTTCCACCTCGCAATAAAAAACCCCCGGAAGCGAACTTCCGGGGGCCTTTGGAGACATTCATCAAATGGATGGCTCTGATTTCGTACCCATTCATACGAGATTAGACGGACATTCCGCAAAAGAAAATGGCAGGAAAACCAAAGTTTTCCTGAGAATCAATTGCCGAACTGCTAATGTTTTGTAGCAAGTCTATACTGTGAAAATGTTTATGGCTTGAAGCCAGATTTAGGCTTCGTCACGGATCTTCACCAGAATTTCTTTCGTCTTCGCGATTCCATCCATTTCCTCCAGCTTGCCGCCTTCGTATTCAATGCCACAGTAGCCGGTGTATTTGAATTCGCTGACGATGCCCATCATCTTCTTGAGGTCAAATTCCCGATCACCACGGAAGGTGGAGTACGGCGCGTCGTCTTTGAAGTCGTAAGTTTTGACGCTGATTGCTTTTGCAAATGGCATCAACTCACGCAGGCCGAGGTAATGATCGTATACAGTCTTGCTGTCGACCACGAAGTTGCCGAAGTCAGGCAGGGTGCCGCAACGTGGGTGATCGACGATTCGCATCACGCTGTACAGCCAGGCGCCGTTCGAAGACAGCCCGCCGTGGTTTTCCACGATGACGTTGATGCCCATTGTATCGCCGTATTCAGACAGCTTACGCAGTCCATCAGCAGCCAGCATCATCTGCTCGCCGTATGATCCCGAGCTGCCTGCATTGACGCGGATTGCATGACATCCCAGAAACTTGGCCGCATCGACCCATTTCTTGTGATTCTCGACGGTCTGCATCCGCTTCTTCTCGTCTTTATCGCCGAGAGCACCTTCCCCATCGACCATGATCAGGACACTGGTAACGCCATGATCGGCAGCGATTTTCTTCATTTCGCCCAGGTAAGCTTCGTCCTTGGCTTTGTCTTTGAAGAACTGGTTGACGTATTCGACGCCATCAATGCCCAGCTTTTCTTTGGCAATCTTGGCGAATTCAAGGTTGTTGATTTTGCCGCCCTGAAGCGCCTTGTGAAGCGACCATTGCGCTAGAGAAATCTTGAACGGCAGCTCTTTTTGGGCCAGTGTCGTCGTGGTATTGGCTGCGTAAAGGCGGGGCGAGAGGCCAGCGGACAACGCCGTCAGACCAGCTCCAGCAGCAGCGATGAACGAGCGTCGATTCAAAGAAAGGGACATGCAGGGTTCCTTGTTGTGGCAGGTAAATCAAGCAGACAAATCAACTTCCGCTCATGAGTATAAGCCTCATGACAGCCGCAAACAAGCACAAGGATCAGCAGAGTAAAGAATGAACCGCAGATGAACACAGATTGGCGCAAATCTGTGAGGAATGAAAATCCCGATCTCATCGGTGTGCATCTGCGATGATCTTCGGTTCAATCTCTTACTTCAGGTAAACAGAGCTGCCTTCGAGTTTCAACTCATTCGCACGAGCCTGAACCCCCTCGGCATCCAGGGCAAACAGCGGGCTGATCTCGACCACGCAGTCAGCTGGGACCGACACACCGGCCTGCTGAAGCCATGACCGGTGCAGGTTGATCAGAGCCTCTTTCGAAGTCGCCGGAGAGTCGTTCCCCTCGGCGTTTTTCACCGGGTTGAACTCACGTTTGCGGTCGGCTTCAACGACCAGCGTTTTGTAAGCCAGCGGCAGGGCATCGAAGATAAAACGCTCGAACTTGTAGGCATTGGGAGTCTTCGGCGACTGGACTTCTCCCTCAGCTGACTTGAAGGGAACCTTCTTGTGAGCGGTGTGGTAAGGCAGCTGGGTTTCGCCGAAGGTGATGCGGCGCAGGAAGTCGACGTTGAAGACGTGAACCGCCATGTTTCCGGCCCAAAACATCAGGTTGCCGCGAGAATCAAGTTTCTCAGCGACGTCAGTCGGCATATCGCTATACTCGATGATCTCGGTCTTGCCATCGACGAGGGCTAGCACGCCCATTTTCTCATCCGCACTTCGTTTGGCCGCGACTTTGGTCGTCATATCCGAGCGACGCATCGCATGGAAGCCGAGGAGGGCAGGTTCGCAGAGAATGCCCGTCGGGTTGTCGACCTGATGGTAATACAGATACTCGATGCCGCGTTCGGCGAGTTGATCGAAAATCCCGTTTTTTGCGAGAGCATTGAGGATCCCGCCGTGGCCATCGGGACTGCGGACGAGCAGGTCGTCATCGCCGACAAGCAGCTGACCGGTCGCTGCATCCACAGCGGGCATCGTCCCTTGCTTAAACAGCTTGACGGTACCGCGATCGAGTCCGAAGTAATTGTGTTCTTCGAGGAACTTCTCGGTGTCCTCATGCGTCGCGTCGCTGGTCATGATGTAGTAAGGAATCACGACGCCCGCCTGCGCACTGCGAGCCTTGATCTGTTCGAAGAAGATCTGAAACAGCGTCACATTCGAGACGGGCCCGATCGGAAACATCCCCTTCGGATGCGGGAATCCCAGCCGCGTTCCCTGACCACCGGCGACCAGGACCGCAGCGACTTTGCCAGCCCTTAACAGCTCCAGTCCCTGCTGATGGGCACTCTGCCAAGCCTGCTCATCGTCCGCGGAAGCAGGCTGACGAACCACATCTTCCAGAGCGGTCGCGCGGGCGGCCTTGGCTTGTGGCGTATCTTCACCGGCGACAGGGGTCGTCTTGCCGTAAAGCCTTTCCATCAACGCGAAATCGACATTCACGATGTCGGATGCCAGCTGTTCGCGGGCAGGCGGAGCAAGCGAGTCCAGATAAGCGAGCAGGTGCTCTTGCTTGTGTTGACGAAGAAGAACGGGAAGCTGGTCGGGCGAGATGGATGCGTTCATGGGGTCAGCATACCAAAGACGAGACGAAAAACCAGACTTTTTTGAGGTGTGAAAAACCTGTGAACCCCATTCCCTGCAAAGGTTTCCTAACCTTCCACGAATCCAAAACATGCCGACTTTAACGGCGCGGGAGTGACCTTCCGGATAGCCCGGGTTATCCCCAACCCGGGCGTGCCGCTTCGGCACGAGAGAAACACGGGAATGGACCTCCAATACGCGCTCGACGTGTTTCTCACGACGGGGTGGTCCAGCCGTTCATGGCTGGGTGAGCGCAGCTCACAACAAGCGTTACCATACGCTCCCAATCGAAACTCACTGCATCAATATCAATTGGAACCGCATGGCGCTCGCATCTTGTCGACTTTGTCGATCCAGCCATGAACGGCTGGACCACCCGGACTATCCGGTCTTGAAATGAACAAGGGACGCGAAGTTTTTCACTTCGCGTCCCTTCAATTTCTATTCATCACCCTCACTCAGAACTCAGTCCTGACCTGGCAGCCAAAGTTTCCCGCCACCAGCACCGGCTCCTGCGGTCTGACCTTCTGGCGTCCATAGGCCTCCGCCGGTCGAGCCAGTACCCAGCAGGTCGCTTTGGTTCCACGGCGCCGTCACGCCGACAGACGTCAGCAGCGAGTCGAGGTAACCCTTCAGGCGGGGCAGTTTGCGAATGTAGATCGCATTGATCCGCTCAAGCAGAGGTTGAAGCTCGGGATCAGTTGGATCATCCAGTCGGAAGACCAGCTCGCGCAGTTCCCATTCCATCTCGGCTTCGAACGCCTTCGGCTGTGTCTTGGCCCATTGCTTGCCTTTGTTGATGTAAGCGAGAGTCCCTTCGCGATCATGCTCAGTCCGAGACATATCGGCGAGCTGATGCAGGAACTGACCCTGATCGACCTGATTGTAAACCTCGGGGCGATTCATCGTCTCCAGCAACATGCGTTTGACGAGGTCATGATGTCGTGTCAGAGACGCCCGCTTGAACAGTCGGCTCAGTTGCTCGTCATTCAGAGTCGTCAGATCAAGCTGAATGAGTTGCAGGAACGAGAGGCTGTTGATTTCCGATTCGTCAGCCAGCTTCGAAAACTCAGGAGCCTGCAACTGCAGCTTCTCAAGGACTGCTCGCAGATCGATGATCAGGCCCGCTGACTGCGCGAAGACATCCAGAACGATGGCAGCAGCCGTCAGTTCCAGCTTCATCTCGGCCACGCCAACCAGATCGGCTGGCTTCTTGCCGTTGAGTGCTTTTTGCTCGGTGTTCATCCAGATGTTGTTGACGAAGTGATCCACCTGCTGGCGCTCAGCGACCAGTCGAACCAGTCCTGGTGTCTTCGGAGAGTAGAAGACGTTGCGGCGAATCTGCCCGAAGAGCTTCGGCAGGTCTTCGGTTTGTTGTTCATTGAGACTGTCTGGAATGATCGTCAACTGATCGCCAGCCGCGGCTTCCAGCAGAATACGGGCATCCTGCAGGTTCGCCCCCAGGCGAGCCGTCAGGGTCAGTTCGGGATGGAGGTGGCAATCACCATCTGCATCAATCAGCAGGATCGTCGCGATGATCGTCGGCAGTGTCGAGAGATCCTGACCGGCTTCGTAAGACTGGCCGTTGAAGTCGCCGTCGAAGACGTGATAACCCGCGACCGGAGCATGGTGGTGACCGGTTTCCGGTGGCGGCGGGAGTTCCAGACGATTCATCCGAGGATGGTCATCGAGAACCGACAGCAGCTTCGATAGCTTCTCAACCGAATAAACGGCTGCTCCGACAACCGAGCGCTCTTCGCCCGTACGATGCTGCAGAATTTGAGAGAGGACTTCGCATTCGAGAGCCTTCTTCTCATCACTTTCACGATAACGGACAGCAGCTTCGTGGAACCCCCTGGCTGGCTCTTCGTCACGAGCATCCCACGCGGACAACAGGGCATAGTTCTGCCACAGAGCTGCACTATCCTGATGGTGATCCAGCAGTTTCTTGACGCCACTGGCGGCTTCTTCGAAGAAGCCGAACATCGACATCTGCATCGTCTTGCGGTATTCCGCTTCTTCTTCCGTGCCAGCCGGCGTATAAGCCTCCAGCATGTGGACGCCCCGAAGTGGATACGGCACGGCGTCGTCCCCTTCGTATTCGAGCATCTTCATGAACAACTCTTGCTTGGCATCATCGGAAGCAAATCGCATCGCGAGTGCCAGGTGCTGACGGGCAGCCAGTTCATGGCTTTCATTCCACAGCTGCTCAGCGACGTTCGTCAGCAGCCAGCTGAGGATCTGAGGATGCGACTTGGCACCCTTTTGAATTGCCTGGTGGATCGATTTCTTGGCCCCTTCATACCCACCAAGATTGAACTGCGACATCGCGAGCAGACAGCGCGCACCGCCATCAGCTGGTTCGACTTTGATGTAGTCGCTGAGCAGCCCGACGGCGTCTTCAAAGCGACCCGTGTTGATGAAAATGGACGCGAGGTTGTTAACGACCCACGAGCGTCGCGGATGTTCTTCGTACAGCTTCTCCAGCAGTTTCATGGCAGGTTTGATCTGCATGTTCTGGAGGTACTGGCCGATTTTTTCCATCTCAGTGGAGATGTCCATGCAGCAGAATTTGTGCTTCTTGCCGCTGTTACAAGGACACGATGAATAGGGATCAATGGCCATGTGACTGGGAGCCTTTCCGTATGTTGTCAGGTCTCGATGACTATATGACGTCTCCCGGCTGACCGCCGGAATGATGATCTTTGGACACGAAAACGCAGCAGCTAGCCTCCCGGCTACCCGCCACGACCTTTTTCACATTCGCTCCCACTGAACACAATGGAATCAGAGCAAACGTGACGAACCACTGATGCTAACCAATTCCACCGATGGAAGATAGTAAAGATACGCACGACCAGCCCAAGCCAGATTTCCCGTGTGCCACGGCTGTGCCAGCCATGCCGAGTTCAAGTTTGACGTGGAATTCCCAATCCCACGACCACCACGGCCGTAACGGACTAGAACATTTCGCACCTCGCGATCCTCCTCTTGCAATACACCCCTCAATTCCCCGATAAACCTCTCACCGGGGTGACTGCCCCCGTCCGGCGAATTACGATTTCCGATTTCCGAATTACGACATCCCCTCCATGTGCGGCTTCATCGGCGTCATCTCTTCCTCGGGACGTCCCAACCTGGACGAGGCCCTCCTGCGTACCATGCGTGACAGCATGTCCTACCGCGGCCCCGACGACGCAGGCCTGCTCATCGACCGACAGATCGCCTTCGCCCACCGACGACTCTCCATCCGCGATCTCGCCTCTCCGCCACAACCGTGGCTTTCCGGCGACGGCCGTTATGCTCTCATCTACAACGGCGAACTTTACGACACCTCGCCGCTACAAAGCTGGCTCAACTCACGTGGCATCGCTCAGAAAACTACCTGCGATACCGAACTCCTCTTGCAGGCCTTCCAGCTAGAAGGCCCCGCTTGCCTCAACCGCTTGCGCGGCATGTTCGCCTTCGCCATTTATGACTTCCGCAATAAGTCACTCTTCGCCGCCAGAGATCGCTTTGGTATCAAGCCCCTCTTCTATTCTCAACTCGGCAACGAGTTGATTATCTCCAGCACAACGGCTGCCATTCTTAAACACCCCGAATTCTCCTTCCGCCCGAATCTCCACGCGGTCTCCCATTACCTGCAAACACTCCGCAGCACGCTCGGCCGACAGACACTCTTCGAGAACATTTTTCAACTCCAGCCTGGCGAATCCCTGACCTATCGTGATAGCCAACTCACGGTCGATCGCTATCATCGCCTCCCCATCCCCAACAGTTCCGTTTCCGGTTTGTCTCAAGACGACCTCGCTCAACGCCTGCAAATCAGCCTCACGAGCAGCATCAAACACCACACCATCAGCGACGTCCCTGTCGGTGCCTTCCTCTCTGGCGGCGTCGACTCGAACACGCTCGTCACCCTCCTCGACGACCAGCACCGCGCGGGCCTGGTCACGCGTAGCGTCGGCTGCGTGCATTCGAAAGATGATCCTCTCGACCACGGCACTGACCTCGCTTACGCTGACCGCATGGCCCAGCGCCTCAATGCCCAGCATGCCAGCGTCCTCGTCACCGCAGACGATTACTGGACGACCTGGCAGGACATGGTGACGACTCTCCAGTCCCCTCTGACGACTCCTTCCGACGTCCTCATTCACCGACTCGCCCTCGAAATGAAACAACACGTCGGCGTCGCCCTCGGCGGCGAAGGAGCGGATGAACTCCTCTGCGGTTACGCCAACCAGCACGCCTCCGGCGAAGACTATGACCGCTTGCTCGCCCTCAAAGCGGGGCGTTGGTCATACCCGCCATCAGCCCAGTCCGAATTCCTGCGTGACTACCTTCAGCAGTACGGCAGCATCGAAACGACCGGCCTCGTCGACTTCTACTTCGCCCAGAACAGCCTCTGGCCGATGACCATGCAACAAGGCCTCTGGCGTCCTGAACATTGGCAGCCGTTGCAGGACGACAACGTCATTCGCCAACACTACCCAAGCCTCCTCGAAGAAGACCCCGATCTTTCCTCCTCCCAGCAACTGAAAAAACTCCTGCAATCCGTGAACCTCGAAGCCCTCCTTTCGAGGCTCGACGCTGCCACCATGCTCGCCTCTCTCGAAGCCCGCGTCCCCTTCGCAGACCACGTCCTCTGGGACGACATGGCACCTGCCGGCATGACCGACCTGATCATGTCATCGTTCGCCGCCCGCAAACCCTGGATGACTTCAACCACCCTCAACGCCACCGGCGACCTCCAGTCCAAACGCCCTCTGCGTCAACTCGCTTCGCGCCTCATGCCGACGGACCTCGCGGAACGTCCCAAGGCCAGTTTCCCGACCAGGATTCCCCAGTGGTTGGCCCAGAACTGGCAAGACCAGTGTTGTGATCTGATCAAACACAGTTTATTATTAAACGACTTGTTCACCCCCGAAGCCCTCGCGCAACTCTCGACGCTTCCTGACTCTGCGTCGATTTACCGCTGGCCGTTAATGAACCTCGCCCTCTGGGAAAAATCCTTCTCTTAAAGGCGAGCGGGGGGTGTTAACCCCCTATCTTCTGTCGGATGAGGACGTCTGCGAACGGGAATTCGCGGCTGAATTGCAGCGACAAACCAAACACTCTCCGGATTTCACCCGCCCATGCTCGATACCCCAAAATTCGAAGAAGACCGCGACCCCACCACCGCCAAACGTGTCACCACCACCTCCCGACTCTTCGATCTCATGCTCAAAAAGATCGAAACCGGCGAATGGTCCGTCGGCAATCCGATCCCCAGCGAACGCACGCTGATGGAAGAATTTGGCGTCTCGCGGATCGCGCTGCGCGAAGCCATGTCGATGCTCCGCGCGATGGGCGTCCTCGAAATTTCCCACGGCCGCAGCACGACCATCCGCCGCATCAACGCTGAAGTCATCGGCAGACTCTTCCCGCTCATGATGTCGACCGAAGGGGAACGCACGCTGACTGATATCCTCGAAGTCCGCATCGGCCTCGAAGCCCAGACCGCTTATCTGGCTGCCAAACGTCGCGATGAGAGCGACATCGAACGCATGTCCCAGCTCGTCCAGCGTTACGAAATCGAGTTCACGCAAGACACTCCCGAATCGATCGAGACGGACCAACTCTTCCACGTCGCGATCGCCAAAGCCTCCCGCAACACACTCTTCAACATGCTCCTGTCGGCGTTGGCCGGCTTCGTCAAATACGCCCAGCGCGAATCCGGAAAGGCCAGCCCCGAACACCGCGCCCAGGCGATCCAGGCCCACCGCAAAATCCTGAACGCCATCAAAGAAGGCAACGCCGTCCTCGCCCGCGACGAAATGATTGCCCACCTGAAATCCTCCTTCGACCACATCCTCGCCAACCAGCAAGCGGGGGAGTCATCGGTTTAAGGCCCGTTAGAGCCGCGACCGACAGGAAACGTATCTGTTGCAACTTCTCTCCGGCATACCAATTGCTCCTCAGTTTCCTGAAACCGTCCATTCATCAATCCAGGAAACAACCATGTCCACGACCGAAACACTCGCCGCCAAGCCCTACGCCTCAACTCCCGCCTGCTCCACCAAGGCCAACATCAGCGAAAACGAAAAATGGATGTCTCTGGCTGCAGGTGCCTACCTCGGTCTGAGCGGATTCAAACAAGGCGGCCTGACTGGCGTGCTGTCAATCGCTGCGGGTGCAGGCCTGCTGTATCGCGGCCTAACCAGCCACTGCCACCTCTACGACCAACTCGGCATCAACACCGCAAAACCCGACATGACGGCGATTCCTTACGAAGAGTAAGCACGCCTATCGCTTGATCGGTACTCCACCATGGCCACGCCCTTGCGTGGCCATTCGTTTTAAGGTCAAAGACTCACCGGCGGCACCCGATGCCACGTCAACAACGTCTCGCCATCAATCAGCTTGATCTTGCTCGACTTCGCCGCACTCTCGATCGCCTCATTGGTAAACCGACTCGTCGTGACAACATAGGCCCGCAGCGCCTTCTGCTCTTCCACGACCCCCTTCATTTGCTGAATCGCGGGACGCCCGACCGGATTGTCAAGCGCATACCGCTTACACTGCACCGCGATTACTCCATCAGGATGCAGCATGTATCCATCGACGCCAAAATCATTGCTCCGCGGCGTCAATCCCACTGGATGTCCATCGATTTCGAAGAAGCTCATGACATGGCGTTCAAAGTCGACCGGATCCATCCCCAGTAAGGCCATCTGAATCTCGGCCAGATCTTCCGGAAGCGGTGCCTTCTTCGGAACCATCGCATCGGCCCGCAGCGCATCGAGCAGTTCCTTTCGACTTCGACGTGCCGCCTCCATCGCCACAAACGCCAGCAGCAACTTCGTCAACGGGTCACGCACACTCTTGTCGTTAACAAAGGCTTCTACGACAGAAGTGATTCCCGCTACCCCAAGAAAAATCAGGACGACAACCGGCAGCCCAATTCCGCCACCCATCGCCACGATCCCCGCCCCCTGCATTCCCAACATCGTGGCGCCCAGAGCCGTCACCGGCATCGCCACCTTCAGCGCCAGCGGCATCGACGACGTCTGGTAACTCCGCGCCGCCGTCGTGATCGTGCTGCTGATCACTCCACACGTCCCTCGCAAGCTCATCGTCTGATATAACGAACTGGCTTTTTCTGCCGTCGTCCCACCACGCTGCAAAATCGCCCGACACTCCAATAACCACTGCAGAATCATCTCTCGATCACTCGCTGTCGAAACCTGCCGAATCGCCGTCACACAACTCGCCGCCAACTGCTGCCTCGCAACAGAAGTCCCCGACTCTGCCAATCGATAAAACTGCCCCAGCAATGACAACCGCTGTTTGTCTTCATTCTCGGACGTCAACTCATTCGACATGAAAAAGCCTCTCGCTGGTTTCAATCCGCTAGTGGATCAATGTGATGATACGCCTTCTTGATCTCATCTCAAAACTCCTCATCAACAGGCGTCGCCATCGTCTCCAAGACCCTCTGATCAACCCCCGCATCCACAAACTCCACATGCCCATCCCCAAACGCAAACAAAACACCCGTTTTCCGCGGATGCCCGAACCCATCAGGAACATTCAATCCCAACGCAGGGTCCCGTAGATTTCCCGGCTGTCCCCAAGGTAAAAATCCTTCTCGAATCTCTCCTATGAGAATCGTCTTGCTGCAACGACTCTCGAGATCATCAAATATCTTGACTCTCTCATCATTCCACAACCGACTGTTCGCTGACAGATGCGACAACGCAAACCCCGTCCCAACCTGAACGTCATATTGGCCCTTCATATCCGGACTCTGAAAAAAGCTCAATCTCGTCTTCATCACGTCTCGGTTCGCTTCGGTATCCCATGCCTGGCCGAGATCAATTCTCCGAAACAACGCGGATTCATCCATGGCAGGCAACAGCAACGTCTCCCAACTATGCACTGCCTCACCATGTTCTGAAAAAACATCTTTGATGACAGCATCAGCTTGCACACAAGAATTGAGGTACCCCAAAGAAACATTTCTCAGGCGATTCACTCCCTCATGACGACGACTCCCCCGCGTCGCCTGCAACCCGGGCAGAATCAATGCAAGAATCAGAAGCCCCATCAAACTCATCACAACTACACCGATAGCTCGGCTACGCGAATTGCTCTTCAATTCCTCAGTCATTTCAAAACTCCTTGGGCATTGTCTCCCCACCATCCGGCGTCGCCAACGCCTCCAGCACCCTCAAATCAACCGCCTCATTCACAAACCGGACACTCCCATCCACCATCGAAAAATGACACCCGCCCTCAAATGGCCCGCCGAAACCATTCGGATCTTGATTCACTCCCAACGTCACGTCACGCACATTCCCCGGCTTTCCCCAGGGCTGGAAGTTGTCTCGAATCTCACCGAGATAAATCGTGTTGCTCTCTCCATCAGCAACATGAACTCCACGAAAGATTTTCCCCTCCGGCATCATCAACTGATTGGCTGAGTAGTTATTCAAAGCATATCCACGCTCGTCGTATTTGAAATCGCCACGAGGATACAGCAGCAAAAGCCCGGGATTGACGAAGAACTTCTGTTGCGTCGAATAGAACTCTCTGTTTTGCTCAGCGTCCCAGGGAAGGTCCGTTTGAATCACGGTTCCATTTCGAGATAAACTACCATCGATAATGTCATAACCGTATGGTGAAGAACCAGTAATCAGATAACTCTCCCAACTCAGATGAGACACTTCTGGAGCAATGATGTTTCCTCTCCATTGCATCCCCAAATGCGTCCAGACACGAAGATTCCCTTTGGACATCTCTTTCCATGTGAACTCATTTCCGCCGATCAAGAACGGTGCCTCGATCGTCGACATCCAGACCATCTGATGGGCGATGCCGATGATGCCAATCCCGCTGGCGAACATGGAAAACATCATCAGGCAAACCCCGGTCGCCGCTCGTGTTCCCTTGCTCCAGTTTCCCAGCCACCTGCTCATAACCGCGGACACTCCCAAAGCAAAAAGAATCATCGCAGCCAGCCCCAGCCAGACGGCCGACCAGTCCGGCTGAAATCGTCCCCAACGATCGGTGAGAAATGGAATCCACCCAAATAGGAGATAGCACAATATTTGAAACATCCCCGAGCCGAAGCAAAGCATTAGCCCCATCACGATGAGAATAGGAACTGCCCAACGACTGATCGCAAACGCTTCCGGGACTTGATGCTCTTCTCGCTGATTCGCCAATTTTTCTGGGGCAGGACTCATTTCAGTCTCCTCAGGTTTTTGGCGTCCTTGAGGAACTCCTCGGCGTTGGTTCTTTCCATCTCAACAATCGAGCCGTTGACGAAGATCATCAGCACCTGCTCGTAATTCGGTTTCTCTGAAACAAGAGGCGCAGGCCTCTCTCCGTATTTCTCGCCATTAAAATACTCGTACCTGACCAGCGGAACTTCCGACATCACCCAGACGGAGTCATCAAAACCAGATGCTTCGATCGACTTTGGATATTCTCCGTCATGCGTCAACGCATACTGCATCAGCATCAACTGCAGTCGTTCCAACTTCTCTCGTCTTTGCTCCCGCTTCTCATCAACAGCAGGGCGGTGTTCATTCGCCTTGAGCTGATGCGTCAACCCATTCCGCTGCCACGCCCCCGGCGTCATCAATTCCCGAGCACCCGAAATCATCGTCAACACAACCACACTCGCCAGTCCCCACAAGATGGTCAGAAACAGCGCCTCGCCATACTTCAACTTTCTGAGCGTCTGCGAAGACCCTGCCAACAGATTCCACCCCAATAACACCAGTACGCTACTCACCACAATCACCACCGAAAAAAACGACACCGCCTGCAACCGCTCCACGTAAGGAGCGTTCAACGACAACGACGGCATGCCAGCGAGTTGAAGGTACATGGCGTTCATCAGAACTCCTCTGGCGCAGATTCGCCCCCTGCTGGGGTAGTAAGGGCTTCCAGAACTTTGGGATCGATTTTCTCGTTGAGGAATTTGCTTGCCCCGTCTGCCATAAGGATGCCGACAACATCTTTCTGCTTTCCTCCAAAGCCTCCAGTGACGTTGAGGCCAATGCGGGGATCTCGGCCATTACCGGGCTTACCCCAGGCAGGATATCCCTCTCGGATTTCGCCGAACAAGATTGTGTTCGCAAGGCCATCTGTGATGGTTTTGAACTTTGTGCCCGGGCCGAAATCAATGACTTGGTTGTTGGCGGAGAAACTGGTTAAGGCGTAATTGGTTTGATCAGAAGAGGGGCGTGTTGAGTTGAGGTTTTCATTCGGGCGCTCGTAATTCAGAATTCGAGTTTCGAATACATTCTTGTTGGATTCTGAATCCCATGGTTCGGAAAGAGAAATTGAATCGTAAATGGTTTTGCCACCCATGAAAGGGAGCAGTCCTGTCTGCCATGAATGCATCAGGACTCCATCTTCATTTCGCGTTGAACTGGGCAGCTTATTGAAGTTGTCGTGATAATTATGAGCTGCCAGGCCCATATCTATCAGCAGCCATTTCAATTTCACTTGTCTCTGTTTCTTGCGCTGCTCGATAACTCCCATCAACACAAGGCCAAGAATGAGCACGATACCCGTAAGAAGGACAAATGGAACACTCTGGTCCAACAAGCTTTTCTGTTTGCGTCTTGTCTGAATAGAAGAAGAAGGGGAGTCAGGTGAACCCGGTGTGATATTAGATCGGGAATGCTCGTGATTTTCGGGAGTGTTTGTCATGATGAGGTTCCTGTCACATTTCAGGCGTTTCTTAAGGAAATTGATTGCTAATGATACTCCGGGAGGCGCGATGTTATCTGCCTAAAATTCATCATCGCTAACCTTCTCCCCACCCGCCGGCGTCCCTAGCGCCTCAATCACTTTCGTGTCCACCGTCTCACTAATATGCCGCACTGAGCCATCAGCCATTGCGAAAAGGCAGCCGTTGTAAAACGTTCCGCCGAAGCCTTGGGGTGACTTGTTAATACCGAGTGCCGGATCGCGGCTGTTCCCCGGCTTCCCCCATGGTGGCAATTCGTCCCGAATCTCGCCAATCAGCAACGTGGTCGCGAGGCCGTCTTTGATGTCCTCGAAAGCGACAGCAGGACCGAAATCGATCAGATGCTTGTTTGCTGAGTATGAGGTCAATGCATACCCCGTCGCAGGATCGGTCGCCTGCTCCGTCGATGGGCTCAAATACCACGGAAAGACGATCTGAAAGAGTTCTCGATGAGCCTCTGCGTCCCAAGGCTGCCGAAAATCTCTCTCAAAATAAACGGGACCAGGATTTGAAATCCAAGGAAGTAGAGTTGTCGGCCACCCCTGTAAATCGGTGCCATTTTGATTTCGCGTTGATATGGGCAATTGGTCGTAAAAGTCATGATAATTATGAACAGCAAGCCCCAACTGTTTCATGTTATTCTTGTTGTTGCTGAATTTTGCCGACTGTCGGGCAACTTGAATTGCCACGTACATTAGGATCGCCATCAGAACAATGATGGCAATTCCCAACCCCCTCAGCACCGATACCCTCGTCGGCTGGCGTTCCGCATTCGCCTCGCCCATGTCCCGCCTCCCCCGCCGACCTTTAAGATGTGATACCTATAAATACGTAAGGCAATGAGGATTCCGCAAACTCAATCTGACGGGATTCTTTCAGACAGAGTATCTGATATCTTCCCAAGTGGTCAGACGAGTATCAGCGAAGGTTTCCTTTTAGAGAGTCGGACTGATTTTTGTCAGGACGATGGTGGCAGGAAAAGTCGCGAGCCGGTTTCGTCTATCACAGACACACAAGTTGCTGTTGATGTGACGGTGGCTTTCTGGGGAGGCTTGACTGGTCAAACAGCGTCAGGTCTTTATGATGGCGTGTTGACGATGGGCTCTCCGTCTGGTCGTTTCTTCATTGTCACCGCCTTCACTCCCCGCGACTTTCTCGCCGTTGCTATAGGATGATCTTCCATGAAAGCCGTCGCCGTCCGGCCTCGCAATAAGCACAGTATCCACGTCGTCGATCTCGACAAGCCATCCGTCAGCCAGATCGAAGGGGGCAGGGGAGTCCTGATCAAGGTGCTGCAAGTCGGTGTCGATGCGACCGATCAGGAAATCAACGAAGGCCTCTACGGCAACCCGCCCGATGGTTTCAAGTTCCTGGTCATCGGCCACGAGCTGTTCGGTCAGGTCGTTGAAGTCGGTCCGAAGGTGACGCATGTCGTCCCAGGCGATTACGTCAGCTGCACCGTGCGACGCCCTGGCCCGACGATCTACGATCAGATCGGCCGCAACGACATCACCAGCGACACGACCTACTACGAACGGGGCATCAACTTGCGTCACGGCTTCATGACCGAGTTCGTCGTCGAAGAAGATACCTATGTCGTCAAAGTCCCAGAAGGCATGAAGAAACTCGGCGTCCTCTCCGAGCCAGCCAGTATCTGTGCCAAAGCCATCGAACAAGCCTACCTCGCACAAAAGCGCCTTCAGGTCTGGTCGCCGAAGATCGCCTGGGTCATCGGCTCTGGTCAGATCGGACTGCTCTCGTCGATGATGCTCAAGCTGAAGGGAATCGAGGTCTATACGATCGCCCGCAGCAAGAAGGAAGGCAACCTCAAAGCCGAGATCGCAGAAGCCTACGGCGCTCACTACATCAGCACGCACGACATCTCGCTGGAAGACCTCGCCAAAAAACACGGCAAGCCCGACCTGATCATTGAAGCGACCGGCAACAGCGAAGTTGCCTTCGACTGCATGCTCCACCTGAACCTCAACGGCGCCCTCGTCCTGACCAGCATCACCGGCGGCGAAGGGACGACAACCATTCCCTCCGACCGCATCAACCTCGAATGGGTCCTCGGCAACAAACTGATGCTCGGCAGCGTCAACGCCTCCGTCGACCACTTCCGCGACGGCGTCCAGGCTCTCGCCATCGGCGAAGCCACTTATCCCGGCGTCACCGAGAAGATTTTGACACATCCGATCAGCGGATTTGATAAGTACCAGGAGATGATTGACCTGCTGGAATCGGGCAAGGCGCTCAAGGTGTTTATGAATGTAGGTGTCTGATTAGGTTCAACCACCAAGGCGCGAAGACACTAAGGATTTGAATCAGAGACGGGTGACCTGGCCATGGGCTGGGGCGCCCGTTTTTTATTGATCAGATAATTTTGGAAATGGGTTGTTGTTGAGTATGCGCTCGTGTATGCATGGCTCAAAAATGAAATGCATCTTGTGCCTCGTCTTTTTTCATGCTGCAATGGCTGTAAAGTTCAATTGCACCAATCATTGAGGCTCGCCCATGTCAGACAACTCTAAGAAAACAAAAAACGCAGGCGGTTATCCCGAAGAAAAGCCGGCCAGCGAGCCGACACCGGAGAGCAAGCCGGTGAATGCGTCGAATGCTGCTAAGCCGTCACCGCCGCCTAAGACGAAAGCCGCGGAGCAGGCGAATACTCCGACGAAAAAGAAGAAATAGCAGAACCAACCATGTTTGTTGCGAAGTGCGCATTAAAAAAGCCCTCGAAGATTTCTTCGAGGGCTTTTATCGTTTCATTAACAGATTAGCGGTAATCGCCTGGATTTCCAAACAGCCCGCGTCCTGTACCCGAGCTGCTACCACCCTTGAGGTTGGCGGCTTGTTTGCGAGGCGGGGCAGGAACTTCTGGTTCTTCGACGGGAGCAGGGCGCTCGACTGGTTTTGGTTTCTCGATGAGGGCTTTCAGCGACAGGGAGATGCGTTTCTTGTTCTTGTTGACTTCCAGAACCTTAACGCTGACTTCCTGGCCTTCTTTGAGGACATCAGCGACGCGTCCCACGCGTTTGTGGTCGAGTTCGCTGATGTGGATCATCCCTTCGACCTGATCTTCCAGTTCGACGAAGGCACCGAAGTC
>SXPC01000148.1 GCA_005778225.1 Planctomyces sp.
AAGAAGGTTACTAACTTCATGACGCTAAAGAACGAATTTGTAAAGTCATTGACTGAATACAGAAGTCAATTGCAGAGAACAGTAGACGAGAATGTATCTCTCAAGGGTGCGATACAGTATTCAGTTGTCGATCCAGATAAAAAAGAGACGGTTACCCTCGACTTCATTCGTTTCAAGGAGCCACAACAATGAAACCGGCTCAGCAGCTCATTGATGAGGTTCGTCGGTTTCTGAAGGGGAGCCGGCGGGATTTGACGCCTGGGGTGGAGGAACTGTTCAGCGAGTTTCGTGAGCAGTCGGCGGTCGCGAATCAGCGGTTGCGGAACTGTCTGCAGTTGATCAGTACGGGGTTTCCTGCGGAGGCGATTCAGAGGGCGGAGGAGCAGCCTCCGGTGGTGGAACTGGCGGCGGTGCTGGGGAGTCTGGATGAAGCGGAGCTGCATGAAGTCAACGAGATTCTGTCGTTCAATGACCAGCCGACGATTGATCCGATTGCGCTCGATTGTCTGGATCATATCAATGATGTTTACAACCAGTATGCGGGGGTGGCGGATCTGCTGTCGCAGTTTCGGTTGATGAATCTGCAGCGCAGGCCGCTCAAGGAGCGTTTGCAAAAGCTGAGACAGATCTGTCAGCAGCAGTCGGATGATCTGTCGTGGGCGAACGATCTGAGGGCCTTTGAGCAGGCGCGGATTGCGGAGATTCAGTCGGATTATCGCGTTGCTGTGAAGAACAAAGACAACGCAATGCTGGCGGAGCTGGCGGACGAGGTGAATCGGTCTTCGTGGACGATTGCAGTGCCCAACGGGTTGGCTCAGACGATTCGCGGGGCGTCGGTGCAGGTGGAGCGGGGGCAGAGTTCGGTCAGGTTGAGGGAGATTTCGAATAGTCTATTCGATTCGCTCAATAGTCGCGATCTGGAGGAAGCCAGACGTCTGACTTTGGAATGGGATGAGCTGCAGCGTCGGGCGCAGTTGCCGCCGGATGATCCGGCTGTGATTCAGTCATCGCCGGCGCGGGAGTGGGTGGCGGAGGAGAATCGTCGCAGTCAGTCGCAGCGTGAGTTCAACGAGCAGTTGCAGAAGTTCGAACGTCTGCTGTTTGCCTCGTCGGGGCAAGCGAGTGCACGGACGCATGACCAGCTGCAGCAGACGCTCAATCAGCTTGAGCGCCATGACATCGAGATTCCCGAGCGACTGATGCGTCGGTATGAGCAGTTGAATAAGGATTATGTCAGTACGCGTGGCAAGAAGAGAATAGTGATCGCTGTCGGGGCTGCGGTGCTGATGCTGTTGATCGCGGCGGGGATTGGCTGGGCGGCGGTCAGTTATCAGGACCAGGCGCGGATGACGACGGCGATTGCGTCGGTCCAGGCGATGCTGGATCAGGGGGACGTTGGGGGGGCGAGAAAGCTGTATGACCAGCAGGCGACCGCGTGGACTGATCCTGCCTGGGTGGGGATGTCGAGTGCGATCGATACGCTGGCTAATCAGCGGGAGAGTCTGATAGCGAGATTGAATCAATGGTATCTCGATGCGGGAGCTGCGAACTCGATGGGGCAGCTGGATGGCCTGATCACGCAGGCGAAGGGGTGGTACGAGGGGACTGTTTTCAAGTCGAGCCTGGAGCCTGATTTTCAGACGAAGGTGTTGCAGATTCGTCAGAAGCTGAGCCAGCAGATTGCCGAGCGGGAGGCGATCGTGCGCGGGGAGATTCAGAATCTGCAGGCCCAACTGACGAAGCTGGATCTTGCGGCACGAAATGTCGCTGCGCCGGACGAGTATGCGGCTTTGGACCGGAAGATCTCAGCCGAGATTGCACAGACGGAGAAGAAGCTGGTGGGGCTGAATCCGAGTCTGTCGGAGCAGCTGGCGGCGGTGCGATCGACGTGCAGTCAGCTGCGATTAGAAAACATGAAAATTGGTCAGCAGAGAGACATGATTCGCGGGATTCTCGCTGCGGCGAATATCCCTGATTCGAGTGGACAGCCGGAGCAGTCGCTGAAGACGTATTTCGAGAATCTGGCGCAGTTCGTGACGAAGTTTCCCAATGATGCGCTCTCGGCTCAGTTTCAGAATGTACCTTCGCGAGGGGCGCTGGAGCAGATTCTGGCGTGGCAGAGCCTGGTCCGACGTCATGGTGGACTGGAGCCGAGTACGAAGCCGGACTGCGAGCAGAGGCTGGCTCAACTGAGTGATTTTGAGAAGAAGGTGACTGACCCGGCGATCGCGAATCGGGTCAAGGAATTGCGGGCGTACTGGGAGCATATCCTCGCGCGTGATGAGCAGTCGCTGGCGAGATTCATGACGGCGCGGCATATGTCGGGGGTGTATTTTCTGGACGTCAATGACTTTCCTCGTGTGGGGGATGTGACGCGTTATTACACGAAGGAACGCGAGCAATACAGCGGGTCGATTGCGAACATCAAGTTTTTTCGGATGAAGAATGGTGTCTATGAAGAGGACATCAAGAGTGTCCACGTCGATAAGCTGAGATCGAAGACGCCGCTGCTCTCGCCGCATGCGAAGCTGGCTGATGAGATTCGGGAAGCGGTGCGTTCAATTCGAATTCCTGACTGGGAGAAGAGCATGCAGGATCTTCTCACCAAGGTTTACACGACCGAGCAGATCGATCCGATTCTGAAGGGGCGGCTGGTGTATGACCTGCTTCAAGTCGCCAGTAACGGGAGTGTCTTTCTTGAGACGCATCTTAAGGAGTTCATTGAGCGTTTTGACAATGACCGGTTTGATTTCAATGTCGACTGGACCGACCCTGCCAATGAGTTTGCGTCGACGCATCGCGAGTATGCGACGACGCTGCTGAAGGGGATGCCGCTCGAGACGATCGCTGCTCGATTTGCTGATGCAGAGCTGGATAAGAAAGCCTTTCTGAGTCAGCGGGAAGGGCTGTTCAGCGTGGTGGGTGCGATTCTGCCGGATCAGGAGCAGAAGCTGCAGCCGCAGTTTGCGGTTGATCCCGGAAAGCTGCGTGCCAGTGAGATTTTGATTCTTCGTCGTGCGGGCGAAGTCGATGAGTTACTGCCTGTTGGATATGTGCAACAGGGATCGTTTCAACCCACTGCGACCAGCTTCGATACGCTGGGGGGCGTTCTGCTACTAGCGCGCCCGAAGGAGTCGACACCATGACGGCTTCCAATACGTATTTCATCCGACTTCGGGGAGTGACGAAGGGGCCGCTGTCTGTGGAGAAGCTGAAGAAGCTGGCTCAGACGGGGCAGTTTACGCGGTCGCATCAGATCTCGACGGACGGGAAGAACTGGTCGGGAGCGGAGGAGTTCAAGGATTTGTTCCCGGTGCGGGCGGCGGCGCCGGTGAAGAGTGTGGGGGTGACGTTGTCGGCGCAGGTCACGACGTCTTCGCAATCGAATTCCAGTTCGGCGGAGACGTCTTCCGTGCCGAGGACGGAAGAGGTTCGTGAGTGGCAGTATGCGATCGGACAGCAGCAGAATGGGCCTGTCACTTTGGACGAACTGCGTTTGATGTATGACGGGCGTCAGATCAAAGCGAACACGCTGATCTGGAAGAAGGGACTGCGGGACTGGATCGAGCTGCGTCATGTCATCCCGCTGCCGAAGCAGGCGGGGGTGAGTCGGAAGATGGTGGCGTCGATCGTTGGCGTGGTTGCTGTGATCCTGCTGATGAGCGGGGTGACGTTTGCGCTGTTGAATGGAGACTCGGAGGAGACGACGACTGCGAGTACGAACGGTGGTGGTGGCGCTGGCGTGGTGAATCCTGCCGGAGGGGCGCCTTTGTCGAATGCGTTATCGAAGACGCTGTCCAGCGTGGCAGAGACGATTCCACCGGTGCCTGCGAGCCAGCCGGAGAGTTCGACCACGGTCATGGTGACTCCTGTGGAGGTCACGCCGGAGCAGAAGAATGCGCCGGTAGTTTCCAAGCCGATTGAGTCGTCGGATCTGACAAAGCCGGAGGTGAGTCGGGAGTATGATCAGGCGGTCGGGATTGTGATTTCGTACCTGGAGATAACTCAAGGGAATGGGACCAAGACGGAGTTGACGCTGGGGCATGGGACTGGTTTTCTGGTGAACAGCCTGGGGACGATGCTGACCAATAAGCATGTGATCGAGGATCATTCGCTATGGGAGGCGGCGTCGGTGCCTGGCCGACGCGAGCGTTTGTATGACCTGCATTTGAGTCAGCTGTCGGAACTGGTTGCGAAGGCAGACATCAGCGATGCCAAAAAGGCGGAGATTCTGAACGAGACGAAGGACGAACTGAAGGTGATCGCTACGAACGTGGAGAAGATCACGCCGAAGCTGGTTGTCTATTTTGGGGATGAGCAGTTTGCAGCGGAGCTGGAATATACCAGCCATCACTTTGATCTGGCGGTGTTGAAGACGCCTTGCAGGGATCGTAGCTTTTTCGCGTTGTCGCAGGAGAATCGTCAGCCGAAGTTGAGTGATGTGATGTCGCTGGGGTTTCCGGGAGTGTCGATGGCGCCGATCAGTGATGCGGCTCGGGATCTGCAGAAGAGTATTCAGGCGCGGTCGTCGTTTTTGTTTGGTGATCGAAGCTTTACGGATGCGTTCAAAGCGAGGAAGTTCGAGATGACGGCGACGCTGGGGGTGATCAACCTGGTGCAGGAAGAGGTGGAGGGGGTGTATAACGTCCAGCACTCGGCGACGATTCGACAGGGAAATTCGGGTGGGCCGCTGGTGTTGAGGACGGGGGCAGCCAATGGGGTGGTCTATGGAATCAATACGCTGGGGGTGAAAGATACACTGGCATCGAGTAATGTCGCGTTTCCCGTGGCACAGATGCGACGTGAACTGGAAGGGGTGGCGAAGGTGACGGGGCTGGTTTGGAAGTAAGGATGTTAACGGGTCTTTTCAGAAGGGATCGCGGACGATGTCTGATTCGATGAGGAAGCTGCTGCGAGCGGTTGTTGTTCTCTTGATGGTGGGTTTCTGCTGGTCGGCAGAGGCAGTTGCTGATGAGCTGTCGTCGGAGCTCAAGGGGTTGGCGGGGAAGCGGGTGTTGTGGCTGGGGGATAGTATTACGCATGCTGGAGGGTATGTTGCGGATGTGGAGTATTATCTGAGGACACGGGGGCCGGAGCTGGGGTTTGAGTTGATCAATGTCGGGCTGCCCAGTGAGACGGTTTCTGGACTGTCTGAGGCGAATCACGCGGACGGGAAATTTCCGCGGCCGGATCTGCATGAGCGGCTGGTGAGGGTGCTGGATCAGTCGAAGCCGGAGATCGTCTTTGCGTGTTATGGGATGAACTGTGGGATCTATCTCCCGCTGGATGAGGAGAGGTTCGGGGCGTATAAGGATGGGCAGACGTGGCTGCATGAGAGTGCTGCTGCGCGCGGGATACGGATCATTCACGTCACGCCGCCTGTTTATGATGCGGGTGGGAAAGTGTCGGAGTATAGCTACGTGCTTGATGAATATGCGAAGTGGCTGCTGGCGCAGCGCGAGGATGCGGGTTGGGAAGTGATTGATGTGCATTTTCCGATGGCGAGGTATTTGGAGGAGCGGCGTCAGGTGGAGGCGGGGTTTGTCTTGCAGAAGGATGGGGTTCATCCTGGATCTCTGGGGCATTGGGTGATGGCGAAGGCGATTCTGCAGGGGATGGGGGCGAAGGATCTCGATGATGTCGAGTCGCTGGAGGATCTCACGAAGTCGCCGGCTGAAGGTGAGAAGCTGCTGGCGTTGATCACGCAGCGACAGGAGTTGCTGCGAAATGCGTGGCTGTCCTCGACGGGGCATCTTCGTCCTGGGCTGCCGAAGGGGTTGCCGTTGGAGGAAGCGACTCTGAAAGCGAATGAATTGCGGGAGCAGATTGAGCAGTTGCGGAAGGGGACTTCGCTTTCAAAGAGCGAATCTGAGTGGAAGGGATTTCAGCGAATTGATTTCAAGCTGGGTGAGCGAAAAGCGCATCTTGTTTTTCCCAAGAACATGGCAGTCGGGCATCCCTGGATCTGGCGGACGGAGTTCTTCGGTGCGTTTGATATGGCGGATCAGATGTTGTTGAAGGAGGGATGGGTTGTTGCTTACGTCGATATGCAGAATCTGTATGGGGCGCCGATTGCGATGGAGATTATGGACCGTTTTCATGAGGTAGTGACGAAAGAGTTTGATGTAGCGGAGAAGGTTGTGCTGGAGGGATTCAGTCGAGGGGGACTCTATGCGTTCAACTGGGCGGCTCTGCGTCCTGAGAAGGTCGCGGCGATTTATGCGGATGCGCCGGTGCTTGATTTTAAGAGCTGGCCAGGAGGGAAAGGACGCGGGCCGGGTAATGCGAAGGACTGGGAGGGATGCCTGAGGGCTTATGGTCTGAGTGAAGAAGAGGCGATGGGATACCTGTTGAATCCCATTGACAATCTCAAGGCTCTCGCAGGGGCGAAGATTCCGATCATCATTGTGGCGGGTGATGCGGACAAGGTTGTGCCAGTGGAAGAGAATACGCTGATCGTCGAGAAGCGGTACAAAGAACTGGGGGGCGAGATTCGGGTTATCTTGAAGCCGGGGGTTGATCATCATCCGCATAGTCTTGAGGATCCGACGCCGATTGTGGAGTTTTTGCAACAGCATCAGAGGCGGCGATAGGTGTCGGCGGGATGAGGAGGTGTGTTGGTCCTTCATAGTAAATTCAAGGGAATCGCTGATTGAAAGCTGGAGTGATCGGAGATAGCATCAGTTGGGACATGGCGAACCTGAATGTTCGCTGACAGTGTTCACTGATCGTGTTCGCTTAGAATGTTCTCTCACAATGATGCTGCTCCTTTGGACGGGATTTTTCATGAAACGCTTGCCTGGTGCGTTGGGTATGGCTTTGCTGTTTGTGTCTGGTGGCTTTGCTGATGCTGCGCAGCCCCCTCAGCCTTCTGCGACGTCGGTGACGACGAGTCACTCGGCCTCGGCGACGGTGCTGGAGACACGGGAGATTCAGGCTTATTCGGAAGCGTTTGTCGCTGCCTTCAATGCTGGGGATGCTGCTGCGATTGGAGCCATGTGGACAGAAACGTCAGATTACACCGATGTGAATGGTGGAATTGTGTCGGGTCGAAAACTGATTGAAAAACAGTATGCAGACTTCTTCCAGGCGAATCCTCAAGCCCGGATTGATGTCTTGATTGAGTCGATCAAACTGCTGAGCGATACTGCGGCGGTTGAAACAGGTAAATCTTTTTTGAAACTGGCGAATGGCTCCACATCGGGCTGCAAGTACACGGCGATCCATATCAAAGTGAACGGGAAGTGGCTGATGTCGAGCGTGCGGGATGAAGCATTGACGGTGACGCCGGCGGAGCAGGCGAGTGTCGACCTTGACTGGTTGATTGGGAAATGGACGGCTGAAGAGCATGGGAGCAAGATGGAGTCCGAATGTCGGTGGATTTCGGGCAAGCGATTTGTCGAGCGGAACTACAGTGTGGCGCATGCAGACGGGACGAGCGGGTCGGGGGTTCAGGTGATTGGCTGGAACCCGGTGCAACGTCAGGTTGAGTCGTGGAACTTCAATTCGGATGGGAGTGTTGCTCGGGGGGTGTGGATGCCGGTGGAAGGTGGATGGCGGGCGGAGTTTGTTGGTGTGACATCGGGGGGATTGTCAACGCGATCCGTCAATGTGTTTCACAAGCTGGATGAGAACGCCTACTCGTGGCAGTCCGTGGGACGCGTTGTGGATGGAAAGACTGAGCCTGATACGCAGGAAGTCGTTGTCAGACGAGTTGTCAAGTAGTTCGTGTGCGTGTCGTTTCCTCTTTCCTCTTCAACTTCAACTTGTGAGATTCTTTCATGAAACGTTTTCTTCTGACGGTCACGCTGGCGGCTGGTAGTTTCTGCGTCGGCAACAATTCTGTTTGCCTGGGGCGTGGGTTTGGTGGCGGTGGGATGGGTGGTGGCGGTATGGGCGGATTTCACGGAGGTGGAGGATTCGGCGGGGGTATGGGAGGTGGTGGTGGATTTCATTCGCCGTCTGGTGGTATGGGAGGCGGTGGCTTTGGTGGCGGTATGGGCGGGGGCGGTATGGGAGGCTTTGGCGGTGGTGGGATGGGCTCGGGGAATCGCGGGGGCGGAATGGGAGGCGGTGGCGGATTTGGTGGTAGCGGGATGGGTGGTAGTGGCGGATTTGGTGGTGGGCTGGGAAGCGGTGGAAGCTTTCGAGGAGGGGGCGAAGGAGCTGCCAGTGGATTTGGTGGTGGCGGGCTGGGAGGGAGTGGTTTTGGACAAGGTGAGCGTGGGTTAGGTGGCAACTCATTTGGTGGCGGAATGGGTGGTGCTGGTGGAGGAATTGGTGGATTTGATCACTCGCGCGACGGGGCCGGAATGGGAGCCGGTCTGGGTGGTGGCGGGGGAATGCAGGATTCTTTCGGGGATCGATTTGGTGGACAGGCGCCGTCACGAAGTTCGCTGGACAGCTTTCTCGGCATGCCGTCCGACGAAGGGATGCACAATCTTGGCGGGACACAGTCCTGGTCGAATGGGAATTTCGATGTGAATCACGGAAGTTACACTGGCCCTCGAGGCGGTGAAGCAACCGGTTCGACAGTCACCGGGCCGAACGGGAACACGGTTGGTCGTGGAGCTGCTGTGGGGCCGAATGGTGGTGCCGTCGCTGGGCGTGGGTTTGAAGGAGCGGATGGGGCTCGTGGCGGTCAGGCGATTGGGGTGGGACCTGATGGGCGCGTGGCGGGTGGATCTGCTGTGCGTGGGCCGGATGGGTATGGAGCTGCGAGAGGTTTCGTCGCTGGACCGAATGGCGTGGCGGGTGGATTCACCCGTGTGACGCCATCGGGGCGCTATTCCTGTGCGGCGGCGGTGAGAACGAACTACAACAGCTGGGGCGTTTACTCAGCGGGCTGGTATCGCAATTATCCGGGGGCCTGGTATGCAGCGGGATGGGCGGCTGGTTATGCCTGGGCACCTTGTACGTGGGGATCGTTCGCGGCGTATTGCGATTATCCGATTTCGCAGCCGGTTTATTATGACTATGGCAACAACGTCACGTATCAGGACAACAGTGTCTATGTGAATGGTCAGAATGTTGGCACGACGGATCAGTATTATCAGCAGGCATCTGACATCGCTGCGGCGGGGGCTCAGGCGAGTGCTTCTCCTGATGGGGACTGGATGCCGCTGGGGGTATTTGCGCTATCGGCTGTTGATCAGCCGAGTGCGAATATCAGTGTGCAGCTGGCGGTCAATCATGATGGGGTGATTCGTGGCAATTACACGGATACGACAACCAATAAGACGAGTGTTGTGCAGGGATCTGTTGATAAGCAGACACAGCGCGCTGCCTTTACAGTGGGTGATGACCAGTCGACGGTCTATGAGACCGGCGTCTACAACCTGACAAAGGATGAAGCTCCGGTTTTGATTCATTACGGCAAAGATGGAACTCAGCAGGCGATGCTGGTTCGTCTCAAGAAATCGGACGATCCGCAGAGCCAGAATTGATGGTACTTACATCTGAGAAATGAGTTGCGTCTTGATCACTGCCAGGTGGAGAGTTCTCTGCCTGGCTTTTTTTGTGTGCTGTAAACATGCGATGTGTCACATTTCCGGATTTTTATGAAATGAGTGGCAAACATCGCGAGCCTGCTGGAATATAACCAGTGATTGATGTGTTGTTTGCGAGTCGGGAGTGCGGATGTCGACGTCGAATTCGAGCAAGCGGTTTCTCGCGTTACTGATGCAGTATCAGTTGCGTTTGACGTGCTTTGTACGGGCGGCGATTCCGAATCGGCATGATGCGGATGATGTGACGCAAACTCTGGCAGCGACATTGTGGGAGAAGTTCGATCACTTTGAAGAGGGAAGCGATTTCGAGAAGTGGGCGCTCAAGACAGCGCGGTTTACGATCCTGGCGTATTACCGGGACAAGAAGCGATCGCGGGTCTGTTTCAGTGAGCCGCTGGTGGAGCAGGTGATGGATTCTGCCGAGACGGAATCGATCGATCTGGACGAGCGAGCGGATGCGTTGCGGCATTGCTTGAACAAGCTGCCGGTGGAGCATCGAGAGGCGTTTTCGTTACGATACGGGGACGAGTGCAGTAATCGGGATGCTGCTTTACGACTGGGTGTCGATGAGACGGCGTTATCGAAGCGGTTGAAGAAGATTCGAGGCATGTTGCTGACATGTGTCGAGAAGCAGCTGGCGATGCCGGTGCGAGGAGTTTCTTAAGATGTCTAATGAATCGCCATTGTCGGGAAATGAATTGCGGGAGAGGCTGATCGAGTTGTTCGATCTGGTGTCTCAGGATCGGTCGACGCCGGAAGCTGAGCGAGAATTATCTGCGTTGCTGGAGACGAACGAGGGACGTCGCGAGTATCTGTCGATCGTGCATCAGGAAGTGTTGCTGGAGAATTATGATTCTGTGTTGTCGGATGATCTCTCGCGGGATGATCTCGAGGTTCCTGTTGTTTCGCAGCAGGTTGTATCTGCGTCTTCGAATTCGAACTGGACTTTGATGCTGGGGATGTTGTCGCTGGCGGTGGCGATGGTCGTTGCTGTCATGATTCTGATGAAGCCAGCTCCGCAGGTGGTTGTTGTTGACGACAGCCCGGTTAATGAGTCGGTGGTTCAGCCGAGTCTTGTTGTAATGACGCAGGAAGCGGGGGCGGAATTTTTTGCTGAGCATACGCCGATGGCGGGTTCGGCGATGCGGATGGAGCACGAGTATTCGCTGGTGACGGGGCAAGTCGAGTTGAAGTTTGCCAGTGGGGCGACTGCGATTCTGGAAGCGCCGTGTATGTTCGAAGTTGCGTCGCAGGATTTGCTCAAGCTGACCTATGGAAACTGTTCCGTGCATGCTCCGCCGGGTGCGGAGGGGTTTCAGGTGTTGACGCCTGCTGCCAATGTGATTGACCTGGGGACGCGGTTCCATGTGCAGGTGACGGAGTTTGGTGATTCCAACGTGCAGGTGATTGAAGGGGAGGCGCAAGTTGTTCCTCATGATCAATCGAAGTCTGCTGAGCCTGTGTTGACGGGTGGGACAGCGATGCGGGTCGGGCGTCGTGAAGCAAAAGATGAGGAAGAGATTGCGTTCGATGATTCGACTTATCGGCGCACCCTGCCCGATCGTGTTGTGGGGTTCACGACGAGCGGGCCGAATCGTGCCAGCCAGCTGGAGACGATTTCAGTCCAGCGTGGCGGCGGGGTGATGAGGTATCGCGCTGGGGATCTCATTGGCGCGGATGTTGTGTCGTTTTGTGAAACGGGATCTGAGAAGTTGGGGAATGGCAACCTGCTGGCGCCGTATGGGTATCAGGGGGATGGACATGAACTGGCGCTGCATGATTCGTCGCTGGTGACGGGGGTGGTGAATCCTGGTGGTTCGCGAATCCCGCAAGCGAGTGATCCTGTTCTGCCGGGAGATGGTGTTGATCCCAGTTCGCTAACTCCGGGGATGTTGTTTCGCTTTCACAAGCCGATCGTGAATGGTCCTGGGCCGGATCTGGTTGTCTTCGATTTGCAGACGACGACGAACCCACCGATGGGGGATGCATTTCATCTGCTGCCTGCGAAGTTCAGAGATGTGCTGAAGCCTCATACGGTGGGGCGATATGACATTCAAATGACATCTTCGGCGGCACATCGAGTCGACGAATTTCTGTTGTTGACGAATCAGTTTCGGCCGAATCTGACTTTGCAAGATACGTTCAGTCACGACTTGACACGGCATTACCCGGGACCACGATTCTGGGCGCTCGCGGTGGGGGTGGATTTGAGTGATCTTGGTTTTGCGGCCGGAGAGAGCGTTCAAGAACTGTTTCTGCAGGATGCTGCTGATGATGACGACCGAATTGATCCGGTCTTTGTTGGTGGTTTTCCGGCTGGTGAGCCTGTTGGTTTGCAGCTTTGACCCTCGGAATCATCGCTGTGCATTCGCATGGTGAGATTAGATAGTCCTTTCATTTCGTTCGAATCCTTTCTTCTTTAGCGAGGCTTTTATGTCAGAGGTCAAAAGGCAGGTCCGAGGCTTTACATTAATCGAATTGCTAGTTGTCATCGCCATTATCGCGACTCTTGTTGCAATTCTACTGCCCGCCGTTCAGCAGGCCAGAGAAGCCGCCAGACGGTCCACCTGCAAGAATAATCTCAAGCAGTTCGGCATCGCCCTGCACAATTATCATGACACGTACAATACGTTTCCGGCGGGTCTTTACATCGCGACCAACAACGGGATACCCGATGGAATCGAAGGGAGAGATGGATCCTGGAGCTGGGGAACGATGCTGCTTCCGTTTGTCGAACAGCCTGCGCTGTTTGATCTGCTGCGACCAGGTCCGGTCGAGATGGCCGATGCCGTAGGAACGCCAGCCGTCCTTGCGGAAATGCAAAAGCCAATTTCGCTGTTTCGATGTCCGTCAGATCCGGCGCCTGACACGAACGACTGGTTTCAGGTACCAAGCTCTGCGACTCCACCGGGCGATGCCAATTGCACCACCGGATGCGAGAAGATTGCGACGGCCAACTATGTCGGAGTTGCCAACTCGAACAATATGGAACGCAATAATGTGAACGGGATATTTGTGTGGGCTGACGCTCGAGATGGCAACTCGACAACGGTCAGACGGATGCGCGATGTGACGGACGGCCTGTCAAATACGATCGCAATCGGCGAGCGCACCTGGGAACTCAATAATCCTGCGCTCGGTCGGAAAGACAGAGTCAACGCAGCGGTGGTGTTTGGTGCCAACGGAAACTCTAAGTTGCATGACCAGCAGGGATTGATTTACGTGCTCGGAACGACCCGGACGGCGATCAATTGCGTCGATGGACAAGTCGCGAATCCTGATGTCTGCGAGCGTGGCTTCAGCAGTCAGCATAAAGGGGGAGCGCAGTTTGTCATGGGAGACGGAGCCGTGCGATTCGTCTCGGAAAACATCAATCACGTTCGTAACGGAATTGGAGCGAATCCGGGCGGGACAAGCGAGAACGGCTATGTCGATGGAACTTACGAACGGCTTTCTGCCATCAACGACGGAGCCGTGCTCGGAGAGTTTTAATCCCTCCTGTTTTGTTCCCCCCTTTCAAACTCGTGTCATTGAGGTGTCCTATTAAGGTATCATTGATTGCTCCATGGGCGTTGCTGGTCTGCCTGACGGGGTGTCAGCCATCTGACGGACCACAGATCGCAAAGGTCTCCGGTGTCGTCACTTTGAATGGCACGCCGCTGACAGATGCTTTTGTCGTCTTTTCTCCGAAGGGAGATGGCTTTCCTTCACTGGGACAGACAAACAGCGAAGGGTATTACGAATTGACCTATAAGGGGATCGAATCCGGCGCGGTGATCGGAGAACATCGAGTTGGCATTTCCACCGTTCCTCCGGAATCGGACGGAGGAACGGAATTGATACCGGCGAAGTATCGTGAGCAGGGAGCTCTCGATACTGTGGTGACTCAAGGATCTAATCAACTGAATTTTGACCTGGAGGGTGAAGCGCCCGTGAAAAAAACGCCATCACCTCAAAAGAAGAACTCACCATAACCTGCGTTTCAGGAAAGGTGATTCAGCCGCCTGTCAACAGATCATTAAACGAAC
>SXPC01000149.1 GCA_005778225.1 Planctomyces sp.
CCTTGGCAATCGTCATCAGCGTCCCGGACATCTGCTCGACGAGCACCTTCTCTGCCTCCAGCACAGAATCAATATAGGCATAGTTCCCATTGCCTTTATCCGCGAGCTTCTCCATCATCGAGTCATTTAGATTTCCTGTCCCAAACCCCAGCACACTCAAGAAGACTCCCTCGCTCGCCTTGTCTTCAATCAGATCAACTAACTCATCATTGCTCGTCACTCCCACATTGAAATCCCCATCCGTACACAGAATGACCCGGTTGATTCCCTCTTTAATGAAGTTCTCCTTCGCCAACTTGTACGCCTGATGAATCCCTTGTCCCCCGTTCGTCGAACCAGAGGCATTCAGCTTCCCGAACGCCTGACGAATCTTTCTCGGATCATTCGTCGGCTCCAGCGCCACTCCGGACGATCCAGCATAGGTCACAATGGCAACACGATCATTTTCCCTCAGTGTCTCGACCAGCATCGACATTGCCTCCTTCACCAGAGGCAGCTTGTCGGAGGAATTCATCGACCCGGAAACATCCAGCAAAAACACCAGGTTTGTCGCAGGCCGCTGATCAGTATTGATCTCGCGTCCCTTCAGACCGATCCTCGCCAGCTTATGACCCTTCTTCCAAGGGCAAGCCACCATTTCCACCGTCACCGAAAACGGCTCATCTCCCTCAGGCTGGGGATACTCATAATTGAAGTAATTGATCATCTCCTCAATCCGCACCGCCCCCGCAGGAGGTAACGCTCCGTCCGTCAGCATCCGACGAACATTCGAATAAGAGGCGGTATCCACATCAATCGAAAACGTCGACAACGGATGACTCGCCGCATCTAGAAACACATTCTCGACAATTTTATCGTACTTCTCTCCACTCACCATCACCGAAGTGTCAGCTTCCATCGCCGGTAACCCATAAGGACCCCGCTGAGCACACCCCACAACTCCCGCCGCACCAATCACCGCCCCAAGAACAGCAACCTTCCCCCACCCCATCGCAACCTCCCGGAAAAATTCCATCAAAGAATCTCCACGATAAGCACACCCCTACTACGTCACCAGACATTCTCGCGACAAATAAAGTTCCAGATTTCCTCTGAAAATGTCTATACTATCCTAGCTCTTTTCCCGCCTTAAGAAGGTGGTCGAGTCTCCGAGACCGGATGTGGGATGCCTGCGAATTGTAACAGCGCGTGTACCTACACATTCGACATTCCACCCCTGTTTTCCTTCTAACCAAGCCTGCTCCCATGAACCTTAAGCTTGTCCTTCTCATCTTCTCGCTGCTCCTTCCCACCCGCGCCTTCTCCGAAGATGCGCTACCCGAAGCCAAGCTTCTCCCTTCCAAAACTATTGCCCTCGGTACCGCTAAACCTGCAAAAATCCTTGCCTACAAGCCGCTGCGCGACTTTATCGAAACCAGCCTCCTCTTTGATTCCCAGGACGTACAAAGCCCGTTCACCTTTCACGACTTCACCAAAGTCGATCGCATCACCATTGCCATTGACCAACCCTTGATCAACAAGATGGCTGCCTCGGATGGTTTCACCGTTCGACAATTGAAAACCCGCGAGATTCCTGAAGTCAACAGTCTCCGTCAGATCAGCAAGGCGATGCTCGAATACTGTGAACAGTTCGACCGCTTCCCACGCTACAACGGCGACGCGGGTGGTCGATCGACAGGCCTCAGTTGGCGTGTCCACCTTCTCCCTTTTCTGGGCGAACTCGACCTCTTCAAAAAGTTTCGCTTCAACGAGCCTTGGGACAGCGAGCACAACAAAGCCCTCATTCCCCTGATGCCCAAAGTCTATGCCGTCGATGGCGTCACCGAGCCCGGCAAAACATCCATTCACGTCATTACCGGCCTGAATACTGTCTTCCCTCACAACGCACGAATCGGCACTGCACGCACGGAGATCACCGACGGCCTCTCCTCTACCTTCTTCGCCGTCATCGCCGACATTTCGACCGCCACCGAATGGACCCGCCCTGTGGGCATCGAGTACGACTCACTCACCCCCATGGAATGCCTCGGCAAAAAGTCTCCCAACGGGAACTGGGTTCTCCTCTGCGACGGCGGCGTCCGACGTCTTTCTCCGCGTGCTCAGAATTCTGAGTTCGCAGCCTACGTCACGATCAACGATGCAAAGGTCCTCGAAACCGTTCCCTTTCAGCATGACGTTCAGGCTCCCCTCAACCTGCCGCTTCCGACTATGATCCTCAGCTTCAACGAACCCTTCGACTTGAAGAAACTCGCCCCCCATACCACTGACAAACAATCCTTCAGCGAGTTCACTCTCTATAACTGCAACGGCGTCGGCGTTCTCCCAACGACTTCCGAGAGCCCGACGACATTTATTATCGCGGACACTGTCGACCTGCAGAACCGACTGAGGGCCGGCGCCATGTTCGCGAGCAAACCCGATGCACTCCTCGAACAACTCGACGCGACTGCCGACGTTTCTTACGTCATCAATTTTCAGTCGCAACGCTCCCTTGTTAAACAATACGTCGACCGCTCCCCGGAATTCACGACGCTCCTCGACTACGAACAACTCAGCCATCACCTCTGGTTCACTGAGCGAAAGCCCGGCGACCTCATCATGAAAGCCACTGCCAGCTTCGCAACACCCAGGATGGCAATCACAAAAGCCGACGAAGTCACTGTTCAGTCGAAACAGCTTCAGTCACTCGTCCCGACACTCATTGGTGAGAAAGTCAGTGAGAGCACTCGCCAGCTCATCATCGACTTGGCGACGATCAAGGTCGAACGCGCTGGCAACAAAGTCATCACCTCGATCGCTGCCCCCGCAGGCATTGAAGAGCTGCACGATCAACTCACTCCCATCTTCGCCCAGGCCGCCAAAACCGTCGAACAAACCCGGATCAGCGACAACCTTCGCACGATCTGCAAAGCCATGAACGACTTTCACAACAAACACGACCGCTATCCGTCCACAACCAGCGGCGTCGACAAAGCCATCAAAGGCCTCAGCTGGCGGGTCCATATTCTTCCTTATCTGGGCGAACAGGAACTCTACGACAAGTTCCACCTCAGCGAATCCTGGGACAGCCCCCACAACCTGACTCTGACCGAACGCATGCCCAGCGTCTTCAAATCCCCTGGCATCACTGTCAGCAACAAGACCAGCATCCACATCCTCACGGGCGATGGCACCCCCTTCGACAACGGCAAGTTTCCACGCCTCACCGACTTTAAGGACAGCTTGGCCAAAACCATGATCATCGCCGTCGGAGCCCCCGAGAAAGCAGAGGTCTGGACCAAACCCGGCGGCCTCGAACTCGACATGCGAAAACCCGTCCGCTCCCTTGGCGACTTCGACGAAAAACCAACTCTCGGCATCACCGCCGACGGCACCATCAAAGAAATCACTTTCAACTACCGCGCCGTCGACATGCGAAACCTCGTCAGAAACAAACAAGAAGACTAATCCCCACATATTACACGTAGCCTGCATACCTCCCATCTCCCCCC
>SXPC01000150.1 GCA_005778225.1 Planctomyces sp.
GAGATCGTCGGCAAACTGGTCGGCGTCTGCGAGAAACGTGGCTGCAAACTGGCGGACCTGAAACTTGATGAACTCAAACAACACAGCTCGCTGATCGGGGACGATGTGTTTGAGTCTCTCGGAACGAAGAACGTCGTCGCAAAGCTGATGAGTTACGGAAGCGGCGGGCAGAAGCCGGTGATGGAGCAGTTGGCGGGTTGGAAGGAGCGGTTTGCGTTCTCTATTAGCTCAAGCGACAGGATCACAGCATGAGCAACACCCCTCCTTGCCCCCAATGCCGCTACGAATACACCTACGAAGATCGTGGCAAGTGGAACTGCCCGGAATGCAATCATGAATGGACGACGGATGTCGTCGCGTCATCCGAGGAAACTCGGGTCTGGAAAGATGCAAACGGCAACACGCTGACCAATGGCGATACGGTCATGGTGATCAAAGACCTCAAGGTCAAAGGGGCTTCCTCAGTTCTCAAATCGGGAACGAAGGTCAAAAACATTCGTTTGACGGAAGGTGATCACGACATCGATTGCAAGATCGACGGGTTCGGCGCCATGCAGTTGAAATCCGAGTTCGTGAAGAAGGTTTGAACCATCGCGACGGGCGCCGAGTTGCCAATCGACGGGAGTGAGATGACTTCATGAAAAACGCGACAGATCTCACGCCGGAACTGAAGCAGCACCTCCTGAAAACCTGGGCGGAGCGCAGTCGTTTGCGAGTGATTGAACTGGTCGATTTAGGGCCTGTAATAGTGCATGCGCAAGCAATCGGGGACGATGTATTTGAATCCCTCGGGACGAAAATTGTCGTTGCGAAGCTGATGAGTTACGGAAGCGGCGGGCAGAAGCAGGTGAGCGAGCAGTTGGCGGGTTGGAAAAAGCGGTTTGCGACAAACTCAGAATTAATTTAGAAGCTCAAGTGTTTATCGATCATCTTGTGGGGGCTGAATATGCCAGAATTTAGAGACTTAGTTTATGTGAACGAAAGCAAACTAAAAATAATATCAGAACAGGTATTTTGGACTAAAAGTGGGTTGCAAGATTGGAGTTTGAATGTTCCACTTTTATTTGGAGAGCTTAGACTTTCAGGAAGAAACTCCTCAACAAAGGAAATGACTATTTCGGAACGTATTGACAAAATCATTAAATTGCTTGAAAAACGCGAGATGCTATCTCGGGAACGTCCTGAAACAATAAGAGACTCGTATGAGCTTAACGCTCCGTTATTTACATTGGAAGAATGCAGAGCCACAAAAGTCATATTGCCAATTCCTAAGAGTAGTTCTTTGTCACAACTTGGTGACCTAGTCGTATGGATCTCAGATCCGCCTACAATCCCGAATCTAAGCATGGATAATTCTTGGACAAAGCCTGTAACATTTTTATACCTCGTCGAGTCAAATTGGGATGATGGTAAGTTTACTTCGCCTTGGTCTGGATGTTCAGCATTACAAGCAGTTGTTAATATTTTAAGCGGAGAGCCACTTTTTTCTGTATGTCGCGGAGGTGAACCATTCGGCCGCGATGATTTTGTTCATCCAATAAATAAGTTAAGACGAATCGGAGCCTATGCTACTGATGAACGAAAAATTGTAACTTTGTATAAAAGAAGACTAATCTCGGATGAGCAATGTGCGTTAATCGGTGATCATGCGTTTCGATTGCATGATCTTCTTGGCTATCCACTTTTTATTGAAGTTAAAGACTAGTACTAAATAATAAATATATCGTTCAAAACACAGCTATGTGCATATATACTCCGGAGTTAAAGCAGCGCCTCCTGAAAACCTGGGCGGAGCGCAGTCGTTTGAGAGCGATTGAACTGGTCGAAGCAGAGCTTGCGGTGTCGCACGTCGAGGCGATTGCGATCATTGATTCGCTGGAGCCGGAGTATTTGAGACACATCAAGGCGCCGCGAATCGGAAACTGGCGAATCGACACAAATATCGGTCTCAGCGAACACGAACTGATTGGGATGTCGCTCGTACTGCTGGCCATGTTCGGTGTTTTTCTGATTTGGGTTGCGGGGGGCTCCCTCGTTGCGTTTGGGGGTTTTGTTATTGCTGTTGTTTTAATCGTAGCCGTTGCGTTTGCCGTTGGTGGCGGGTTCGGCGGCGGGTGAAGGAACCGGGTGCCACTGGCTGTGCCAGTGTCTGCGAACTGAGTAGATACGTTAATTGTCTATCAGATAGGAGACTTCCGCTCACATTGCGTCCATCCCTGTTCGGCACTGTCATCGCCAGTGGCACCCCGCGATCTGGATCGAGTGAGTTGCGTGCTGGGAGTATCAGGAAATAATAATGGACAAGAAAGTCCTTTATTCGTAAACTTCAGGGAGGTTCTTCTGCTTTTCCTGGAGTTTTGCATGCACTGGGTGGTCGTGATTGCGGTTGTTTTCTTCCCGATTACAGCTGAGCCAGCGTTCGCGCAGATTGATTTCGAGCGGGCACCGATTCATTACCATTCTGCAGTCAGTCATGATCGAGTTGCGAAGCTGATCGCTGCGTTGGATGCGGGCGAGACTGAGTTGACGGCAGAGGGGAGCAGCGTCTGGTTGTTGCCGTTGCTCAAGGCTCTTGAGGTCGATGTCGATACGCAGAATCTCGTGTTTTCCAAGACGAGCCTGCAGATTTCCAAGATCAGTCCGAGGACGCCGCGGGCGGTTTATTTCAACGATGACATTTACGTCGGCTGGGTTCCGGGGGGTGATTTGATCGAGCTGGGGGCCATTGATCCGAAGCTCGGAGCGGTCTTTTATACGCTGGATCAGACGGATGACGAAACGCCGAAGATTGAACGGGTCACGGAGCAGTGCCTTTCTTGTCATGGGACATCTCGCACGAAGCTGGTCCCAGGATTTCTGACCCGTTCGATGGTGACGCGGAAGACGGGGCATCCGGACTACGGCTTCAATTCGGAACAGGTCGACCACACGATCCCCTTCAAAGATCGCTTTGGCGGGTGGTACGTGACGGGGACTCACGGCGAGATGCGTCACATGGGAAATGCCTTCAGCGACAATGCGGATCGGGAAAAGCCGCTGGATCTGGAGCCCGGAGCCAACTGCACGGATCTGACGCCATACTTCAGTCCTACGCGTTACCCATCGCCCCATTCGGACATCGTCGCGCTGATGGTTCTCGACCATCAGTCACAGATGCACAACCTGATCACGGCTGCTGCTTATGCTCATTCGAGAGCGCAGTTCAATTACGATCGACTCTTCACCCCGCCAGAGGATCGGGACAGTTACGTTCGGGAGCGGTGTGTGCGCGAGGTCAACCGACTGGTGGAAGGGCTGCTGTTCGGCGATGAATTTCAACTCACCAGCCCGGTCGCAGGAACGACGACGTTTCGGGAGCGGTTTGAGAAGTTGGGGCCAGCGGACAGTCAGGGGAGAAGTCTCAGGCAGTTTGATCTTCAAACAAGGCTGCTCAAGTACCCCTGCAGTTACCTGGTGTACTCCGACGGGTTTCGAGGCCTGCCACCGCTGGTGCTGGACTTGATTTCCAAAAGGCTTGATGAAGTCCTTAGCAGCGAGCCTGGGGACGAGGAAGATCCGTTTCGATATTTGACAGTGGAGGATCGAAAGGCGATTCGTGAGATCCTGATCGAAACGGCATCCCATTTGTCACTGGGTAAGCAAGACTAATCGCAGCAACTCCTTACTGCATAGTGAGATCGGAAAAATAATTGTAACTATGTCGAATCATGCTTTTTGGCCGGAAGTGTCGTCGGATCGTAACTTACAAATCTTGAATGCCGTCATGTCGGTACCCTAGAAAATTTCATAACTGCCTGCTAGAATTTCGGTTTGCGTCGTTTTCGAAAAATTTGAGATGCCAGTGTTGGTATTTCTCGACTCGACAAGAAACCAGTCTTGATTTGCGTGCTGAAAGCAAATTGAGGCCCAACCCACAGGCCCGCTGAGACGCTGACTTCTCAGGTGAGGCAAAGGCTGCACATGGTTAACCGTAACTTGATGCGTGAGTTCAATATTTCTGACGATGAGCTTGAGTTTGCACTCGGCAGCTCGCTGACAAGCATGGATGAGCTTGGTGGCGACATGGACTTCATCTATGAAGAAACCTCACGCAACTTTGAATCCAGCCAGATCCTGACTGGTACGATCATCCGCGTCGAAGACGACGAAGTCCTTGTCGATATCGGTTTCAAGAGCGAAGGTATCGTTCCACTCAACGAGTGGGCCGACGACGAGCCGAAACCAAAAGCTGGTGAAAAAGTTGAAGTCATCCTGGATGAGTTCGAAGACGAATATGGTCTGATCCTGCTGTCAAAACGCAAAGCAGACCGTATCCGCGAATGGGAAAAGATCATCGCCATTCACAAAGAAGGCGATGTCGTCAAAGGTCAGGTCATCCGCAAAATCAAGGGTGGTCTGCTCGTCAACATTGGCGTCAACGTCTTCCTGCCAGCCAGCCAGGTCGACATCCGACGTCCCAACGATATCGGCGATTTTCTCGATCAGGAAATCGAGTGCGTTATCCTCAAGATCGACGAAGCACGACGCAATATCGTTGTCTCTCGTCGTAAGCTGATCGAAGACAAACGCAGCCGGGTTCAAGAAGCCCTGCTCGAAGAAATCAAGATCGGCCAGATCCGCAAAGGGGTTGTCAAGAACATCGCCGACTTCGGTGCGTTCGTCGACCTGGGCGGTATCGATGGTCTGCTCCACATCAC
>SXPC01000151.1 GCA_005778225.1 Planctomyces sp.
CCCGGGGGAGAAGGGACGGAGAACGCGGCTCTGGAGGAATTAGCGGATGGTGGCGAGGTCGTCGAGGAGTTGGTTGCGGTCGGGTTCGTCGAGTTGGAGGAGGTATTCTTTGGCGAGGTTCATGTGGGCCTTGAGACGCTGTCGGTCGCCGGAGATGGCGGCGGCGCGGGCGAGGGCTTCGTGGGCGTAGGCCTGGTAGAAGGCTGGGAGGTTTTCGCTGTAGCGGAGTGCCTGTTCGGCGTTGATGAATGCGGGGACCGGTTGTCGAAGAGTGGCGTAAACGCGGGCGAGGAGCCAGTAGCCGATGGCGATGTTCTGATCGGTCACATCGGGTCGCTGAAGCCAATGGTACAACGAAGCGTGAGCCAGGTGGATCATCTGCTGGTTGTCGTCTTCGGAACGATTGGCGCGGTCGAGCAGCTCCCATGCATCGTTGAAGCATGTGGTCGAGAAATTCATGTGAGCGTTTTTTGTATCGGAAGACATTGCTGTGTTATGGGGTGTTGATGAATTGGATTTGGTCAAAGTAAATGGTGATGGGCTTCCCCTGTCCTGCGAGTGACCAGCCGAAGCCGGTCTTGATGCGGGACAGGTCTTTCCCCTGAAGAGGAATACGGTAACGCTGCCAGTCGGTGGTCAGCTTGATGCTGGGGAGATCGGACTTGGAGGTATCGGAATATGATTTGCCGTTCGGCGTACCTCCGACAAGGACATTCAGGACTTCTCCTCCATCTTTACCACGGGCGTAAAACTCGACATACGTGGTTCCCGACAGGTCAAGGCCGCCTGGGCGGTCGCCTTCCCAGTCGTCAGGCGGGGATTGCCACAGTACACCGCCCCAATCTGCCACGGCGAGGTATTCGACTTTCAGGCATGTCGCGCCGGAATGAGGGTTCTCGGTGCTGTCGGGAGTCATGCGGATGGCTTTTGTATTGCCCATGTAGCCGGAGGGGGTATAGGTCGATTTGGTGTTGGCTTCGTCGTAGAGCATGTAGGGAAGAGCCGGGCGGGGTGATTTCTGGGCAATGACGGGAGCATCGACAAAGAGGGGGACGTTGGCCGTGGAGGCTCCGCCGTGTTCATCGTAAACGTAAGCGAAGAGTCGGTAGCCTCCGCCGCTGGATGGGATGGTGATTTTGGCGGATTTATTACCGGCTTCGATAAATGTCTTAATATCGGATTCGGAAGCTTGTACGTCTCCCCCTTCGCCGATGACCACAGCATCTGAGCGAAGAACCCATTGAAACTTGAGATCAAGCAAGGCGTTTTCATATTCGACAAAGTTAAGGGTGGCCGTGACAACATCACCCGGTTTGAGGTGGTCGTTGCGGTCGAGTTCGAGTGAGGTGATGGAGGGACAACGATCCTTGGGGTATTGGCCGGTCCAGGCTTTGGTCATGGCGTCTGCGGCTTCGACTCTGGTGCCGTCGGGGAGGAGCATGCCGAACCAGGTGGCGGTGGTTTCCTGTTTGTGTCCCCAGAGGAAGGCGTAGGAGCCGAGGGCGAGGCCTGGCTGGTTGGTAACGGCGGTGTTGAAGCCGTTGAGGTATTGGTCGGCTTTGGCGGTGCTGGAGGCTTCCAGCGGAGCGCCCCAGCGTGTTTTGGCGACTTCCCATGGGCCTTTGGGGCCGTGTTCGGTGACGATGTAGGGTTTGGAGCCGCCTGATTTTTTGTAGCGTTCGGGCATGGAGGCGATGCCGGCGTAGGTGTTAACGCCGATGATGTCGATGTTCGGGCAGAAGCGTTCGATGCTGGTGACTTTGTGATCGCCGAGTTCTGCGATGACGGTCATGGTGGGGTGATGGGGGTCGAGCTTTTTGATTTCACGAGCGATGTTGTCGATGGCGTACCAGATGGAGGGATCGAGGCCGTCGCCTTCCATTTCGTTGCCGATGCCCCAGAGGAGGACGGCAGGGTGATCTTTGTATTTGCGAACGGCGTCGAGGCAGTCGTTGAGCTGAGTCAGGACGGCGGCTTCGTCGTGGTAATCGAAGCCGTGGCGAGGATGGCCGAGCCAGAGGCCGACGCAGACGGTGAGGCCGTGTTTGTGGGCTTCGTCTAGGAGAGGGGCGATGTTTTTGGCATCCCAGGTGCGGATCGAGTTACCGCCAGATTTTTTGAGGAGTTCGAGTTGGGTCTGGCCGCCGACGCCGTGGATCTCGTATGGCTGGTCATTGCGGAGGAGCTGGAATTGAGATGCGTTTTGACGCAGTTCCACGCGGACTGCCTGGGCGTACAGGAGTCCACGTAGAGACGTCATGCAGACAAAACAGAGTAAACTCAACGCAATAGACTTCATATTTCCGCTTAAATTGAGTTTCCTTAGAGAGAAAGCCGTGACACCTGTATCGTAACAACACATTCGCATATACGCGAGTTGATTTATTGATGTTTTTTCGATACCTCTAGTGGTGGTAAGACCTCTCTTCGATATGAAGCTCACCGGAAAGGGTAACTCATGAGGGTATTTCTCGCGCTGGTTGTTGGGCTGATCTGCCATCAATTCAGTGAAATTACATACGGTCAACAAGGAAAACAGTTCAAATTAACTGCCCGAGCCAGCCAGATTGACCAGACTGCCAAGGAGCATCCTGAACTGGGATATGTGTTTCAGGATGACAAGGGGAAACCAGCGGATATCGAGCATGCCAGTGTCGATACGCGTGTGGCTCCGCGAGGAGAGTTGGTGATCTGGTTGATGGGGCATAGTCAGCCTCTGTTTGATCGCGTGAACAGCTATGGTCAGCATGCAATTCAAGTTCACTATGCGAACAAGTGGTTCGGGACGCTTAAGCCGGACGTTCGAGACGATGGACATACCCTTGGAGAGATTCGACTGGAAGCTGCCACGGGAGAAGATTTCAGTTCGGCAGTTGATATTCCCAAGCCGGATGGGATGAAGCAGCGTGCGACGCAGTTTGTGAAGTGGCTGGCGAAGGAGAATCCGGAGGGGAAGTGGGAGCAGTTTCTCAACAAGCCCCAGGATGATCTGATGTGGGAGAAGGTTATCATCTGCGGGATCTCACACGGGTCGACGACTGCTGGGCGTTTTGCGAAGCATCAGAAGATGGCGCGGGTGGTCATGTTTTCCGGGCCGCGGGATCAGTATGACCATTGGCAGGAGCTGGATTCTGCGACGCCTGCGAACCGGTACTTCGGGTTTACGCATGTTCTTGATAGTGGCTGGACCGGGGATCATTATTGCCGGTCGTGGCAGCTTCTTGAGCTTCATGAGTTTGGGCCGCTGGTGGATGTCGACAAGGTAACGGCGCCGTTTGGGAATTCACGTCGATTGATCACCAATGCGGATGTGGGTGGGAATGCGGATCGGGCGCACAATGCTTCGATTCCTGGTAAGTCCGCGGTGAAGAATGAGAAGGGGGAGTTCATTCACGAGGAGGTGTGGCGTTATCTGTTCACGCATCCGGTGGATCAGGTGGGGGAGCGGGTGCCGATGGAGGAGGATTGTCGGATGGAGCTGAAGAAGAAATGAGTTTTTGATGAATGATGCGAGCGGTTCAGTATTGGGACCGATCGCTCGTTGACTAGGCTTTTTGCCTGACGTCGATATGGCATTGCGAGTCTGTTGATGCCTATCGCCCACCCTCATCCGCCCTTCGGGCACCTTTTCCTGAGAAGACTACCGCATTGCCCTTCCTCTCGCCTTCTCGGGGAGCGGGCAATTTGGTTCCACCTCAAGGGAGAAGGGACGAAATGAAAGTCCCTTCGGAAATGCACATCCAGATTTTTTCATTGATCGTTGCAGTGAGTTTTGCCTTTGCTACTTCTCCTGAAGCAGTCTTCGCTCAGCAGGGGGAGGGTGGGGTGAAGGTGATGAGTTTTAATATTCGGTATGGGACTGCTAAGGACGGCGTGAATCATTGGGAGAAGCGGAAGGAGTTTGTGGTTGAGACGATCAAGAAATTTGATCCCGATGTGTTGGGGACGCAGGAGACGGTTGATTTTCAGCGGGATTATCTGTCGGAGAACCTGAAGGGTTATTCGGTGTTTGGGGTGGGGCGGAATGATGGGAAGGAAGATGGGGAGATGATGGCGATTTATTACCGGGATGATCGGTTCACCAAGCTGGAGGGAGGGCATTCCTGGTATAGCGAAACGCCGGAAGTCGCTGGAAGCAAGGGATGGGATACGTCGCTGCCGCGGATGGTTTCGTGGGTGAAGCTGAAGTCGAAGTCAGACGCTGGCCAGGAGTATTACTTTTTCAATACGCACTTTGATCACATTGGCCCGCAAGCGAAGAAAGAGGCTGCTAAACTGCTGGTGAAGTGGATAGCCGAGAAACATGCGGACGGGACGCCGTTGATTTTCATGGGGGACTTTAACTCCATGGTGGGGAGCCAGCCTTACAAGACGCTGTTTGAGTCAGAAAGTATCAAGCTGCAGGATACTTATCTGGTCAAGCATCCGTCTGGGTCCGAACCAGAACAGACGTATGGCGGATTTGAAGCGGTGAAGACGGGTCAAGGCCGTATCGACTGGATGGGCTGTACCGAGGATATCGAGGTCTTCCGTGCAGAAATTGACCGGACGGCTCGTGGTGAGTTCAGTCCTTCGGATCATTACCCGATCAATGCAGTATTGGGAATCAAGCGATAAGGCGGCGGTGTCGTCGTTTCAAAGGTTGAGAGCAGGGAGACGTCATGAACAAGTTCATTGCTGCAACATTGCTGGCGGTCGCTGTGTTGGGTGTTGTGACGTCTGGGTCAGCGGACGCGAAGCTGTTTACCAGGCATTCTTACGGTCCTGAGCCTCGCTATTACTATGGCACGGATCGTCATATCGACTATCTGTCGCCGCATTGGGGATACTTCCATTACAATTCCCACATTCCGTATTCGACGCCTGTCCCAGGATTGCGGAACAACAGCGGGGCATGGTTTCGTCGGTAGTTGAGTCTTGGTTGTCATCGATATGGCTACGGTTCGGCCGATATTGGCTGATGCTGAGAATTGAGTCTTTTAATTTCAATCAGCAGAGTTCCCTCATCCGTCGGCCCTGTGCTTAGTAAACACCTGAGGTGTTGCGCCGCCACCTTCTCCCCGGGGGAGAAGGATTGGGCAAATGGCTTTTTGCGAAGTTTCTGTCATGTTTCGCTGAATTATTCGGTGGCGAGGTTTTCTGAAATCTGCATTCGGTGCTGTCCTGCTCTTGCCTAAGTCTTCCCCAACCGCCTATGCTCGCGCTTCAGGCCTTGTTTGGCCAAGGATTGCATTACGCCACATCTTGCCATGAATGGCTTACTCATGAAAAAGTATCGCATCTGGACGGCTGCCGGGCGGACGACGAAACGACTGCTTCATCCTCGCAGCTGGTATCAGACTTTCAAGCTGGCGACGACGTCACGCGATCGACGCAATCGTGATGACCTTCAGCTGGGACTTTATGGCAAGGTCCTGCCGAGTGGCTTTCTGCATTATGCTTACTTTGAAGAGACGAATCGGCCGCTGGCATCGTTGTGTATTCAGGATGTCATGGATGGGCAGATCCTGTACGCAGAAAAACTGATGGAGTTGATTCCGCGTGGCCGGATTCTGGATGTCGGCTGCGGACTTGGCGGGATGGTCAACCTTCTGCGTCAACGGGGCGATGAAGTGATTGCCGTCACGCCGGACGGCCCTCAGGCGGCTTATGTGCGCCAGAAATATCCGGGCGTTGAAGTGCATGAATGCAAGTTTCAACGACTGCATGTTCCTGAATATGCTGGGACATTTGATGCGGTTCTGAATTCTGAATCGTTGCAGTACATTCCGTTGCCTAAAGCTGCGGA
>SXPC01000152.1 GCA_005778225.1 Planctomyces sp.
CAGCGAGATCCAGATCGCTTACCTCAACAACCGCAAAGACATCAAGAAGATTACGATCAAGAAAGACTCTGATGTCGGTGGTCCAGTTCACAAGTACGTCTACCCAGACGGCAAAGCGATCCTGGTCCTGGCAGAAGGCCGCCTGGTCAACCTCGGTTGCGCCACCGGTCACCCATCATTCGTGATGTCCAACAGCTTCACGAACCAGGTCCTGGCACAGCTCGAACTGTGGCAGAACCATGAAAGCTACGAAATCGGCGTCTACGTCCTGCCAAAACACCTCGACGAAGAAGTCGCCCGCCTGCACCTGGAAAAACTCGGCGTCAAACTGACTCAACTGACCGACGCCCAAGCCAAATACATCGGCGTCGAGATGAACGGTCCGTACAAGCCAGAGCATTATCGTTACTAAGAACCTTCGGCCTGGATCTCAGGTCTGATCGCTGAATGAGAATTAACGCCGCCTCGTTTGAGTCGGCGTTTTTTTATTTTCCTCTCCAATAGATTGTTCGAAGTTCCTTGCCTTGTCTGTCTAAAACACAAACATGTTTTCTGAGTTTTTCTGATGGGCTTGTGTACCAATTAAAAAAGTTTGTCGGCTTAGGTGGGAGTTTGCTTTTCAATTCGAAGGCAATTCCCGGGATACATCCGTACTCTTTTCGGATCAATGTTAGCAATTCTCCTGTACCACCAGCACAAATATCAGAGATGGCTGCTAAATCTTCTTCAATTAGATCTGGCTCAGTTAATTGAGTGGTTCCAATACTGATGGTTCCGTAACTATGAGACGAAAATATGTGGAGAAATTTTGTGAAGAACGTGCATGTATCATTGCTGAAGTCACTATTTGCAAAAATATCATCTTGATCAGAGATCCACATGACATTCTGGCCAAAATGCGATAATCCGGAGATAAGGAATGCCGTGACTTTTGAGATAATTAACATCCTTTCAAGCACCTTGAATGTCCAGTTCGCTTTAAGGCTTAATAAGCTTTGATATTTCCCAACCATGTCTGGCGTAATGATTGGGTGCTTTAGGGACTTGTGGACGGCTAAGGAAAAGATAAGTCCGTCAAGTTCGTTAGCTGCACTCATAAATGAATGAAATGCTTTTTGCCTCACACCATCTTTCAGAGTTTTGTACGACATTCGCCTATTGCTAAAATCGGATGTCGTTCTCAAATGTTGTATACTGTCACTCCATCCCCTCGACGTATCTGGATCGAAAAGTAAAATACTCAAAACATCGTAATCAAATTGACGGTTCTCAAATACGTAATCAGTAAATATCCATATTTCTTTTGATGAGAACTGTGGTAAATGAACTCCTTGCAAATTTCGGCTAATTGAAGCAAGCCACGGAAACATGACGTTTTGGGGAGGTTTCCACACAACTTCTCATCCAAGTGTTTAGGGGCAGTTCGTAAATATCATCAATATATCAAACAAGATAGCTTTTTATGGGTAGGGTTCACCAAAAGATTTTTACTGGAATGCGCATGATATTCGATAGCAGCATATATAAGATAGCTTCCTCAGAAAAATACCATTTTTGTGTGTAATCTGGTGTGTCATTAGAACGACTACATTTTGATTCTGGTTTGATCGTTATTCATGATAGACTGTAGTGAGAAGTCTCATGCCAAGTTCACAACGTTCCGTCATCATCACCGGTTCCTCTCGTGGTATTGGGCGGGCGATTGCGGTTAAGCTCGGCGGCGAAGGGTATGCCGTGACGGTCAACTATGCCTCCGGCAAAGGGCCTGCGGAGGAAGTGGTGGCAGAGATCGTCAAAAATGGCGGGCGGGCGATCGCGGTACAGGGGGATGTCTCGAAAGCTGCTGATGTGGCGAAGCTGTTTGATGAGACGGAGAAGGCATTTGGGAAAGTCGATGGGCTGGTCAATAACGCGGGCGTACTGGCGATGAAGAATGTCGTCGAGACGAGTGAAGCAGATTATGACCGGATGTTTGATATCAACGTCAAAGGGACGTTTCTGACACTCAAAGAAGCAGCAAAGCGATTGTCTGATGGGGGGCGAATCATCAACTTTTCGACCAGCGCTCTGCACTTAAAATTGCCAGCCTACGCGACCTACTGTGCGACGAAAGCTGCTGTCGAGGTCTATACGCAGATCCTGGCGAAGGAACTGAAAGGTCGAAACATCACCGTCAATGCCGTCGCGCCAGGACCTGTCGCGACGGAGCTATTTTTTGAAGGTAAGTCGGAAGAACTGGTGAAGCAGTTAGCAAGCCTCAATCCGTTTAACCGTTTGGGTGAGCCGGATGATATCGCGAACGTCGTTTCGTTTCTGCTCAGTCCCAATGCGACGTGGATTAATGGGCAGACGATTCGCGCCAATGGTGGTATGGCTTGATGAGGCGCCCTTTTCGGTGACCAGTTACGTAAGGCCACTGCAGCCGCACGGAGCCAGCATGCAGTGGCGTTCATCGCAGGCTCGCTTTTGAAAGACGAATGCTTCCGTTGCGAGGTGTGGAATCTGTCGTTGGCTGGCGGCATGTTGACGGATGTGGTTTTGCGCGGCACGCTGTTCTGATTGGCCGCGAACCAGGGTTGCCGACTGAACACGTCCGCCGGGGCCTTCGATGAAATATACCTGCCAAGTCATAAGTTCTCTCCTGTTGTCCATAATGTTGTCGAGTGGCTCAGGTGGGACTCGAACCCACAGCAGCCTTGATTCTGAGACAAGGTGGTCTGCCAATTGCCTACCGAGCCGGGAAAGGTGATTCGTGTTGATAGCGGGAGCCGGAATCGAACCGGCGCCTCCGGGGTCAGAGCCCGGTGTCACTGCCAGCAGCAACTATCCCGCGATGGATATTTTGGTATCTAGTAATCAGTCGCCGCGCACAAAAAGAGCCCGGCGTCATCCGAGTGACACCGGGCTCTTCGTTGATTCGAAGGGCTCGCGGGGTCACAAGCAGTGTTGTTCGAAAATATCTTGAGGCAGATTGCAATCTGCCTGGGATGTTGAAAGTTGACGACTCACCTGGGACTCCAAAGTTTTGTTTCGTAAAGAGATTGAGCATTCGTCCTGTAAGACGAAGAACTCGTTCACAAAGTTCACCGCAATTCAAAATTATTCTGGATTCTGACTGACATTTTTCTTCACGGCGTAGGCCTCGGCTTCGAAGACATTGTCGCGATACGGTCGTTTCCCCTGCCACCACGCGATCAGCGATGCTGTCAGATAGACCGGTAGAAAGATCATTCCCCAGCGTTCAAACTGACGCACATGCACGCGCTCATGCTCGCGCGTAAAATCAATCGCGGCTTCCGATTGACCGATGACGACATGTCCGATCGTCGCCGCCAGAACATCCCCAAAACCTGGCGGCAAGCAGGCGACAAGAAACGTGGTGAACCCGCCCCAGCATTCAAAGACGCCATCACGAATCCGCATCTTCCCGCCGGTGAGCACGCCGACTGACCCGATCAATAATCCGAGGAACGTGTAGGGGGAGGGCCAGAGATATTTCAGAAACGTCATTACCGGTTTCATCTAGTCGAGTCTCACTAGACGTCGACCTTTGAGTTCAAAACGTGGCAGGTCACCCACTGAGACTCGTTTCAAATCTGGCTGGAAGTTGAGGCGGTCTTTGATGGTGGCATGGAGACGCTTCATGAAGGTGACTTCAACGTCGTTTTCAAACGTCGGCTGCAATTCGACTTCGATGAGCATCTGCTTCATGCTGCGTTGGGTACTGACGGTCATGCGGTACTCGACGATTTCGGGAAACTCACGCAGGACCGCTTCGATGCTCGAGGGATAGACGTTGTTGCCGCGGATCGTGACCATGTCGTCGACTCGCCCGAGCACACCCCCTTCGAGACGCAGAAAGCTGCAGCCACAGGGGGAAGGTGATGTCGACGGGCGAACTAAATCCCCAGTGCGGTAACGAATCAGTGGATTGCCCCAACGCCCCAGGTTGGTAATGACGAGTTCGCCAACCTGGCCCGGCTCGACGGCCTGCCCCGTAGCTGGATCGATGACCTCGGGGATCGCCTGGGTTTCGAGGATGTAAAGATTACCCGGATCGCCGTGAGGTTCGATGCCGAGCGAGCCGATTTCGGTCATGCCCCAGTGATCATAGACACGAGCCCCCCAGGCGGATTCAATCTTCTCTCTCGTCGCGGGAATGTTACCACCCGGTTCACCCGCGACGATGATCGCGCGAACCTTCGAGGACCTGATATCGATCCCTTCCTGTGCAGCGACTTCAACCATGCGCAGTGCATACGTTGGCGTACAGCAGATGACGGTACATTGCTGGTCGAGAATCAGACGAATGCGAGCCGTCGTTGAGAGGCCGCCCGCGGGGATGGTCAGGTTACCGTTTTGTGTCGCTCCTTCGAAAGCGGCCCAAAAGCCAATGAAGGGGCCAAAGGAGAATGGGAAGCAGAAGCGGTCATCACAGGTGATTTCGACTGCATGGTAGATCAGTTTCCAGCAGTCCATGAACCAGGACCAGCTGGCATGCGTATCCATCCAGACCAGCGGTCGACCGGTCGTCCCGGATGTCTGATGGAAGCGGGCGTAACTGGTTGTCGGGTAAGTGAGGTTACTGCCATAGGGAGGATGCGCGTTGAAGTCGCCGACGATCTCCTGCTTGGTGATCAGTGGCAGCGAGGCCAGATCGTTGATCGATCCGACGAGGGTCGGGTCAATTCCCGCTTGTTGAAATCGCGTTGTCCAGAATCGATTGGCAGGAACGAGCTGAGCTAGCAGCGCCTTCAGCTTCGAGTTCTGTATGTCTCGAAGGTCTTCTCGCAAACAAAGCCACTCGCGTGAAACAGAGTCATCAGCAGTCTTCATCGTCGTGTGCATGCTCCAAGTATTTCGCATGAACGATTCTGAATCAACTGAAGAAAGAAGGTTGGAACGCAGAGAGAACAGAGTTGAGCAGAGGGCGCGGAGAAGAAGTCCAGATTCAACGCAAAGTCGCAAAGGGAAATCAGATCCAAATATCCTATTGCTCAGAACTCTGCGATCTCTGCTTCACTCTATTTCATCTGTGTTCCAGTCTGATCTCCTCTTTCTGCTGTCCACCTAAACGTCCACGTCATCCACCAAACTGGCTTCGTCCATGATAATCTTGTAGCGCTCAGCAGGGTCTTTGCCGAGGAGCTGGTAGAAGGTTTTCTCGGCTTCGATCAGGCTTTCGATTTCGACTTTGAGCAGAGTCCGCGTGGAACGATCCAGTGTGGTTTCTTTCAACTGGGCTGCGTTCATCTCTCCCAGACCTTTGAACCGACTGATCTCGTATTTTCGATTGGCTGGCAGGCTGGCGAGGATCTCTTCTTTATGCAGGTCGTCTTGTGCATAGTGACTTTGCGAACCAACAGCGATCCGGAACAACGGCGGCTGTGCCAGGAAAACTTTCGACTGTCGGATCAACTCTGGCATGTGTCGGAAGAAGAAGGTCAACAGCAGCGTACTGATGTGATAACCATCGCTG
>SXPC01000153.1 GCA_005778225.1 Planctomyces sp.
AAGCGGTCAGTCATTTTTCGATCTGGCCGAATGAATTTGTGACGTACCCGGATCTGTTCATCAAGGCGGGGTATCATGTTGGTTTGACGGGGAAAGGCTGGGGGCCGGGGGACTGGAAGAGTTTTCGGGAGACGAATCCTGCGGGGCCTTCGTATGACGCGTTTAAAGCAACGCCGCCGACTTCGGGGATTTCGAATAATGACTATTCACGGAATTTCATTGAGGGGTTTTTGAAGGCACGTCCGAGCAAGGAAACGCCGTTTTGTTTCTGGTTGGGGGCGACCGAGCCGCATCGTGGGTATGAGGTCGGCTCGGGGATTCAGGCGGGAAAGAAACTGAAGGATGCAGAGGTTCCGAAGTTTTATCCTGATCACAACATCGTGCGCAGTGATCTGCTGGATTATGCGGTCGAGGTGGAGCACTTTGATCGGCATGTGGGCAAGGTACTGGATTATCTTCAGGAGACGGGTGAGCTCGACAATACGATTGTCGTCATGACGTCGGATCATGGGATGCCGTTTCCTCGTGTGAAGGGGCAGATTTATGAGTATGGATTTCACCTGCCGCTGGCGGTTCGGTGGGGGGCGAAGGTCAAGCCGGGGCGGGTTGTGAAGGATTTTATAAACGCCCGCGACTTTGCGCCGACGTTTCTGGAAGCGGCGGGGCTGGAAAAGCATGAGCAGATTACGGGTGAGAGCTTTCTGGAACTGTTGCTGTCTGAGAAGTCGGGGGTGATTGATGGCTCGAAGCGGAATGTGATGCTGATCGGAAAAGAGCGGCATGATATTGGGCGGCCGGACGATGTCGGGTACCCGGTGCGTGCGATTCGGACGCCGGATTATCTGTACGTTCACAACTTTGCGGCGGATCGCTGGCCGGCGGGGAATCCGGAGACGGGGTATCGGAATGTGGATGATGGGGCAACGAAGTCGTTCTTGCTCAGCAAATTTGATGACTGGTATGGGCTCAGCTTTGGGATGCGTCCGGAGGAAGAGCTTTATCTGGTCGGGCAGGATCCGGAGTGTTTGAAGAATCTGGCCGCTCTGCCGGAACATCAGGCGATGAAGCAGCATCTGCGACTTCAAATGGAACAGCTGCTGAAAGCGGAAGGCGACCCCCGGATGCTGGGACAGGAAACATTTTTCGATACCATTGAGTATGTCGGGAATAAATCCCACGGCTGGGACGCCTGGATTAAGCACGCCCGGTCACCAGTCAATACGCCTGAGTAAACTCCCAGGGAAACATGATGTTTGAAAATGAAATCGCGATCCTCACCTTCCAGTTGAAGCACTTTGAGAAGGTTCTCGCTGACCTGCCTGCTGAAAAGCTTTACGAGCCAGCGCCGGGTCATGGCCATTCGATTGGCTGGCTGCTGGGGCATCTGGCACTTTCGTCGGAGTATGGGATCGCGATGCTCGGCGGGAAGGTCGAACATCCGCAGTGGGCTCCGATTTTTGGAGCGGGAAGTGATGGGGTGGCTAGTTCAACGACCGGGCCTGATCGTGAGACGCTGGTTGCAGCGTTTCGCAAGAATCATGCGGAGCTGTTAGAGCGAGCCTCGAATGCGACGGCTGAGCATGTTCATCAGCCACATAGTGTGAAGATGTTTGAGGGGTCGTCGATCAAGACGATTGGGAATGTCGTCGGGATGCTGATGACGAACCACTTCGGGTTTCACTTGTCGCAGTTATCGAGCTGCAGGCGGTCTTGTGGGCATGAGAAGTTGTTTTAGATCGAGTGTTCCGATGCGCTCCCTGTCGGTCGCGGCTCTGATTTAGGCGGCGGCTTTGGTTGTTGTGGCGAGGATGGTCAGAGTTGCGGCGGCGACTTGCCTGGGGGAGATAGTGGTGAAGCAGGCGTGTTTTTTTTCTGTGGGGTGGGGGCAGGTTTTGCAGTAGCTGCCTTGGCAGGCGGTGTCTGCGTAAAAAAGGTGACGTGACGGGCCGGGTTTGGGGCCGGAGCGATGGGGGTCGGTGCACGTGAAGATGCCGACGATGGGGAGGCCGAGGACGTCGGCGATGTGCATCGGACCGGTGTCGTTGGTGAGGAGAACGTCGAGATGCTGGAGGACTGTGGGAAGTTCGGCCAGTGAGGTCTTGCCGCAGAGGTTGATGATGCGAGGGAGGTCTTTTTCGTCGAGGTGTCGGGTGAATGTCTCGACGAGGGGGAGGTCGGCCGGGCTGCCGAGCAGGACGAGGGTACCGTTTGTTTGTTCGAGCAGGTGTCGGGCGGTCTCGGCGTATTTTTCGGGTGGCCAGCGTTTTGTTTCCCACATGGCGCCGAGTTGGATGCCAATGAGGGGATGAGCGGAAAGGGCGCTACTCAGGTCGGGACGGAGTTGTCGGGATGGAAATGCGACGCGGCGTTCTCGAAGTGGACAGCCGAGGGCCTGGGCGACGACTTCGTAGCGTTTCCAGGCGGGGATCTGTTTGCTGCTGCCGGGGATGGTGTAGCTGCAGACGAGGCTAGCGCCTTCGCGGGCTGTTTCCAACCCGATGACACAACGGCTGCCAGTTGCCAGCGACATCAAAGCGGTGCGGGCGAGGCCTTGGAGGTCGAGGACGAGGTCGAAACGCTCGGCTCTCAGCAGTTTAGCGAGGGACCAGTAGGATTTGATTCCGCCGCGACGGTGATAGGAGATCAGGTTGTCGATCAGGGGATAGTCTTCGAGGAGACTGCGGAAGGAATGGTTGATGACCCAGCTGATGCGGGCGTCTGGAAAGCGTTCTTTGAGTAGAGGAAGCAGCGGCAGAGTTTGCACGACGTCGCCCAAAGCCGAGGGCTTGATCACGCAGATCGAGCGTGCGGTGAGGGATTGAAGGCGTAATGCGTCCATGCAGAACCTGAGTAGTGGTCGATGTTTCGGCCGCATCATAGATTGATTGGCGAGAAACGTACAAGGCCTTCTCAGAAGGCCATCTCGATCGGGTTTGGCGTGAAACTGATCATGAGAAAGGCCAGCGTCAACCAGCCAAGGGTGATCCGGAACCAGCCCAGGGGGACGCGGTCGTTGGCGGTCGGGGGGTGTCTTATCCCGACGGTGCTGATGATGATCAGCATGAGCATGTAAGCGTAACTTTGACTGGCGATCATGTAGCCGATCGCCAGAGCAACCAGTCCGACCGCGACCGGATAGGACCAGCGCCCGATGAGTCCGTAGAGGATATGACCGCCGTCGAGTTGGCCGATCGGGACGAGGTTCAAAGCGGTGATCAGGAAGCCGGTCCAGCAGGCGAACAGGAGGGGAGTCCATTCGACGTGCATGCCGGCGGGGATCTCGGGGTAGATGTAGTGGATCATCCACTTCATGATCGGGGGATATTCGAAGGCGTAGAAGTCGAAGAGTCTCTCGACGTCATAGCGAGATTCGACCATCGGCGCGAGTTGAGACTGATCGAGCGCGTACAGACAGAGTGGGATTGCGATGACTAGTCCTGCCAGTGGGCCTGCGATGCCGATATCGAACTGGGACTTGCGATCAGAGACGCCGTGCTGCTGAATGATCAATGCTCCCATTGTCCCGAAGAGGGAGACGTAGGGCATGGGAATGAAAATTGGAGGGGTCGCTGGAATGCGATAGAGCAGGGAGGCGGTGAAATGTCCGAGTTCGTGAGCCAGGAGAATTCCGATCAGGCCGACCATGAACTGGAGTCCGAGGGTTTTGTCGAACTCGGCTTCGTGGCCGAAGAAGCTTCCTCCGGCGTAAAAGGTACTCGCGCAGGTCGCGATGAAGAGGGCAAAGGAGATGAGCCAAAGTCGGGTGGAGATGCGATACCGTTGGGGTTTGTACTGCTCGATGATCTGCTCTGCGGGGAGTGGTTCACGACGGACGTGAAGAATCTGCGGTGGCTCGTGGAAGTCGGGCGGAAGTCGAAAGCGAGACTCTGGAGGTGTTGGTGGGTCGAGATCGTCCATACAGGAATTGTAATCTCTGATCTTGCGGAGGCCACTGTTCAATCCGTGAGATCGTGAGTTCGCGGCGATTCCCCTTGTGGATGTGAACAGGACGGCGTAAATTCTACGTGTCTGTTCTCTAGAACTGAAGGCAGGGATGCCGACTATGAAAGTTACGATTACCCTTTCGCCGATTTCGTTTGTCGCGGGCTGTCTTGTGACTGCACTGGCGTTTCAGACGTTTGGGGGACGCAGCCCGAGCGTTTCGGTCGCGACTGCTCCCGTGAAGGCTGTTCATCCGAACCAGGTCGCCATGTCAGAAGACTGGTTGCTGACGGATTCTGTTCTTAAACCAAGCCAGGATGTCCCGCTGTACCGCCAGCCGGACCCGCTTCCTGCCCTGCCAAATGCGTTGCCGATTGAGAGCAGGGACGAGATTGAAGAGCTGTTGAAGTCGATCCCGCCGGATGACAAAGCCAAGGAGCCGACGGGGAAACCAGCCACACCGGATGAGCTGTCGAAGATTCTTTCGAACCAAGATGAGGTCACGAAAGAAGTCTTCAGCGAGACGTTTCAGGATTTGACGGCGGAACAGGCCGCGGAGTTGATGAAGATTCGGGCTCAGGTGGAGGGGCCGCGGGAGTAAGGGGATCTTAGGGAAATTCGCAGAAATCCCTCATCCGACCTCGACTATATTAAGTTGCGAACCTGAGGTTCGACTCGGCCCCCTTCTCCCCGGGGGAGAAGGGGCAAGAGAAGAAGATTTGCTACATCATTTTCTCTAATCGTGTGTGGCGGAGGTCCATGCCGATTTCGAGTTGGTGCTTGATTTTGCTTTCGGTCACGACGAATGCCAGAAGGCCGCCTGGGGTGTCGAAGTCGATTTTGTCGACCAGTTCGATCTCGCCGTTGCCCAGGTCGATGAATTCGTGGGTGTGAATCCATTTGGGCATGGGGCCTTTGATCATTTCTTCGACAAATTTTTTAGGGGCATCGAATTCGGTGATTTTGTGTGTGATGTTCTGCACCATGCCAAACTGGATGACTTTGAACTCGATGATTGCGTCTTTGGCGTACTGTGCAGGAGGGTTCACGTAAGACAGCCCCATGTCTGGTGGGGTGACTTTCAGGATGAATTCGGGCTTGGAGAGAAGCTCGAAGGCTCGTTCAACAGAACCTTTCAACCGGGAGCGATATTCAAAGAGTGCCATAAATCGTCATATTCAAGGGGAAAGGTCGGGTGACATGCCACATAGCTTTTGCCATACTACGGTATTCCGCGCTCCTGATCTACCGCAAGCAAAGGCGATGGGCAACCCTCAATATGCCGAATTCCGGTCGCAGCGAATTTTCTCTTCCCGTTGAACTGCTACAACAATGCTGCTTTCTGTCCGGACCGACTGCTTCTGGAAAGACAGCTGTCAGTTTGCATCTCGCCAGATTGATCGATGCAGAGATCATCCTGCTTGATTCGATGACGATTTATCGTCAGATGGGCATCGGAACAGCCAAGCCAACCAAAGAAGAGCAGGGGATCGTTCCCCATCACGGTATCGATCTGGTCGAACCTTGGCAGGAGTTCAGTCTGCATGAGTATCTGAACTTCGCGAAGACGGCTTGCGAAGACATTGTTTCGCGTGGGAAGCGGCCGCTGGTTGTGGGGGGGACGGGGCTTTACTTGCGGAGCCTGCTCCGCGGTATCTGCGAGAGTCCCGCTGCTGACTGGGAGTTTCGGCAGTCGATGGAGAAGCTGGCTGAGCAGCGGGGTGAGCAGTGGCTGCATGATGAACTCAAGAAGGTCGATGCTGTCAGTGCGGCGCGGCTGCATCCTAATGACCAGCGGCGAATCATTCGTGCGCTGGAAGTCCATCGCATGACGGGAGAGCCTCTGTCATCTCAACACTTGCAGTCACCTTTGCCAGTGGACGTTCGACCGAAGCATGTTTACTGGCTGGATCCTGAACGAGAGTGGCTGTATCAGCGAATTGATCAGCGAGTGATTGCGATGTTTGATGAGGGCTTCTGGGAGGAAACCTTGTCGCTGTTAGAGTTGCCTCTGCCTATCAGCCGGACGGCGAGGCAGGCGCTTGGCTATAAGGAAATCATTGAAGCGATTGAAACGGGGAAGACCGACCGAGCATCTGTGATCCAGGAGATCCAGACGCGGACGCGTCAGTTTGCCAAACGTCAGCTGACGTGGTTTCGGAATCTGGAGGAAGCCACATCGATTCCGATCCAGCCGGGGGATCGGGGTGAGGTGGTTGCTCAGCGGATCGCGGAGAGGGTGTTGGGGGATGGAACTTAAGGCTGCTGCTGTCTTGAGGGAGTGGATTGCCTGATGTCGATGGCGAAGATGACAGTCTTTAAGTGCCTAGACCTCACCCTCATCCGCCCTTCGGGCACCTTTTCCTGAGAAGACTACCGCATTGCCCTTAATCTCGCCTCCTCGGCGAGCGGGCAATTTGGTTCCACCTCAAGGGAGAAGGGACGAAACCAACCTTCTTCACGGGAGAAGGGACTTATGACCGCTGCCCTTTATGGAATTACTCGTTGGGGTTGTAGACGACGATATTCTCTTCGTGATTGAGAGAATCTTTCATTTCCTGGGCGTTGACGGCGATGCTCAGGTGGGCGTCGCCGACGGCTTTGGCGACCAGGACGAAGTCGACCTGCATATCCTGTTCGGGAGCGATCGCGTTGACTGGATCGAAGATCAGACGGTTGCCTTCCTGGCGGTATTCTGTTGGGCCCTTCGCGGAGAGAACCTGGAAGTTGGCGGGGACGTTGCAGGTGATCTGTACGCCGTTGGCGGGTGCAGAACCGCGGTTTCTGACTTTGAATCGCAGCGAGACCTGCTCACCGATCCCGACGAGTCCTTTGCCTTCCGGGTCTTCAATCTTCAGAGATGCAAAGCCTTCGACAATCGTCTTGGCAGCGACCGAGGCTTTGTGACCATCCTTGCTGACGACTGCGACTTCCGAGTTGAATTCCCCGACGCGATCAGGACGAAGGGTGATCTGCATCGATTCCTGGGTTTTGGCTCGGAGCTTGCCGAAGTTCCAGGCGACCGAGCGGGTGGACGGGTTGTACTTGCCGTTTGCTGTGGCTGAGACGAATTCGAAACCTGTCGGGACTCTTTCGACAATCGTCGCCTGGTCGATATCGCGAATCGACTGGTTGATGACGGTGATGGTGTAGGAGGCATTGTGGCCGACGAAGCGTCGGGCTGGGCCGGTTCGCTCGACGTTCAGGACGGAGTCGATGACTTCGATATCGGCTTTGCCATCCGCGGTGACGCCGCCGCTGGCTTTGACCTGAGCCTGGTTGATTCCGCGACCGGCTGTTTCTGCGACGGCAACGAGCGCGAAGTCTTTGCTCTGGCCTGCTTCCAGTGTGCCGATTGGCATCTCGAGATCGACGCCTTCCGGGTGCTTGAGGTTTTGCGGGATCAGGCTGTAGAGAGTGACGTTGAAGGCGGTTCCTTCCCCGACGTTCTTGATTTTGTAGCGGATGGTGGCGTCTTCGCCGATCGCGACTTGAGGAGTAGCTTCCATGGCGAGTTGAAGAATGGGGGCGGTGATACGGGTTGCGGCTGCGACTTCGGTGACGAAATGGACGGTTGCAACGCTGCCGATGTCTCCTTCTTCGAGAGGAATGACGCGAACCTTGACCAGTTGAGAGTCACCTGGTTTCATGTCACCGAGTTTCCAGACAAGGGTCTTTTCCTTCATGTGAGCCTGTGGAATCGTTCCGGTCAGCTTGCTGCCTTTGGGAATCTCGTCTTCAAGGGTGACCTCTTTGGCAGTGATGGTGCCGGTGTTCTTGACTTCAATGGTATAAACCATGGCTTCGCCCAGAGCGGCTGTCGTGGGAGCTTTCTTTTCCAGACTCAGTTCAGGGCGCTGCAGGACGCGAGGAACATTGTCGTTGATGACACCGACGCCGATCATCGAGTCTTCCGTCAGGGGACGATCGATGGGATTGGCAGGGGGAGAATTCTCCAATGGATTGGGAGCTGGCGTGTTGGTCTCTGGGAAAAGGTTGTTTGGAGCGGGAACCGGGGTTCGATTTGTGGGAACAGGTTCTGTTGGATTCAGAGTGGTCGGCGGAGCAGGATTGAGCATGAAATCCTGGAACGTGGAGGGTGCGGGTGCTGGCGTCGAGTTATTTGGGAAGGGGACAGGAGCCGGTGCGGGAGACGTCCCGTTTCCTGGCATTGGGACTGGAGTTGGCTCATTGGCAGGAGCTGGTGGTTGGCCGCCAAGATCAAAGAAGGGGTCCGGGGCAGGGCCGGCTGGTTCGGCGTTGCCGGGAGGTGTGGATGGCTTTGGTTCTTCCAGCATCGGAATTGGAGCTGGTGGCTTCTCGTCGGCTGGCGGGACCGGTGGTTCTTCGGCCTGGGTCAGACGAATTGGGTTGGTTGCTGCGGGAGCAGGAGCGGGTGCGAGGTCGGGGAACATGGGAGAGGCAGCGGGTTGAGCTGGCTCTGTTGTTGCAGGTGCAGGTTCTGGAAACCCACCAAAGGATGGAAATGCCCCTGGCTCGTTTTGAGTCACAGAAGTCGTACTGACAGGAGCAGGTGAAGGAGCAGGCTCATCCGGGAACAGGGAGGAGACATTCGACTGTTCGGCTGGCATTGGTGGAGTGTTGAAGGGATCTGCGGTCGCAGCAGGAACTGGGGCTGGCTCTGCGTTGCCGAAGCTCATGAACGGGTCAGCGGCCGGACCGTTTGGTGAGACAGGTTCTGACTGCTGATGTTGCGTCAGCTGGACATCAGCCGGTTTCTTGCTGGCGGGTTGTTCGTGATTGGCGGGGGTGACGTTACTCATGCCCCATGGATCATTGGGAGCCGAGGGTTGCTCGACTTCCTTCTTGGGGACTGGCTCGAACTGACTGTTATTGGAAGGCGGGTTTGACGAGCTACCCATGTTCCAGGGATCGTTGCTGTCAGCAGGTGGATTGCTGGCAAGATTCGTTGGTGCTGGTTCGGTCTGGGAATTTGACTGGTTCGCCCAGAGATCGAAGGCATTCGAGGGGGCTGGTTCGGACTGTTTTGCAGGCTTTGGAGCAGCTGGAGGGGATTCTGGCTCGGCCTGATTGGAAGCGAAATTGGCGGAGTTCGCGGGCTTCTCGTTGTTGGTCATCAAACGGTTGTTCGACGCCAGAAGCGAGGAACTGTTTTTGCCGTCGACAGGAATCGCGTCGTAAAGATCGGACTCGCTGACGGGGCTGCGCGAGCCTGCAAGACTACGGTTCCAGCCTTGTTCGGTCTGCCAGATAATCGCTGCGCCGGCGCCGAGTGAACCAATAGTGGCAACTATCAAACCGATCGTCTTGTGCATCCTTGCCCCCTGATCAGGATTCGTTTTCGAGACACGTCCCAGAGGTGGCCAACGTCTTCGAAGGCGTTTCCTCTGTGTCGTCGAAACAACTGGATAAAGTGCCCAATCGCCGTTTTGACGGCAGATATTGGGTCTTTGGGGCTTGGTTTAGCAGAATTTGATATTTGAGAGAAGAGAGGTTTTGAAAAAAGTGCAAAGTCACGCGTGTTCGTTTGCGGAGTCCTGGCTGACGGGCGTAGTCGAGGCTGCTCGAAGCTGTTCGAGATCGTACTTGAGAATCGCGATCTCCTGGAGCAGGCGCGTCGAGATCCGATGCTGGCGACTCAACGAGAGTGAAACGGACAACGAGAAGAGGTAAATGATTGCTAAGGCAATAAAGAGGACTGCGGAAGGATAAGACAACTGAGCCTGATCCGCGAAGCGCATGATGACATGGGGGAACAGCCCGCAGAAGAGCAGCAAACTGCCGACGAGCAGCCACATGACCGCGTATTTTTCTCGCATCTCACGACTGCGAACCCACCGGAGGGTGGCGAGAAAGGCGATCGCGGAACCAATGAGCATCATGGTTTCTGCGTTTACTCGAAACAGATCTGTGTTCAACAGGGCAGCCAGGAGGGTTGAGGTCATCGAGTTTTCTCCTGTTTACGAATGCGATCGACGAGGATCGCGAGCGTGACTTTGAACATGTAATAGAACCCGCTGGAAAGCCTGATCGACGAGACGCCCCCTGCACGCTCGAACATGCGGACAGGAATTTCACCGATCGCGAGTCGGTTGCGGGCACACCAGTATAAGGCTTCCGGCTCGGGATAGTCGTCGGGATATCTGTCTGCGAAGGCGCGCCAGGCTCGAGGGCCGCAGCAACGGAAGCCACTCGTCGGGTCTGTGACTTTCACGCCACTCAGCCATGAGATGAGCGCAGCGAAGAAACTGATCCCGAGGCGACGGGTCGCGGTACTGCGAAAATTGTCCTGACCACCAGCGAGGAAGCGAGAGCCGACGCAGAGGTCGAGCTTCTGGTCACTGCAGGTTTGAACGAGGTTTGGAATGGCTGTTGCGTCGTGTTGGCCGTCACCATCGAACTGGACGACGTATTCGAAGCCCCCTTTTTCACGGGCAAAAAGGTATCCGGTCTGGACGGCGGCTCCGATGCCTCGATTACGAGGCAAAGCAACGAGGTGAATCTTAAGTTCGGGATAGCGTTTATGAAACGCCCTGACGACTTCTCCCGTGCGGTCACGAGAGCCATCATCGACGACGATGACTTCGTAATCGGGACCGAGTTGTGTCAGTGACGTCAGGGTGTGCTTGATCGCCTCCTGCTCATTGTACGCCGGGATGACGATAAGAACCTTCACAGACCGGACTGCTTTCCAGGGTGGGCGAACTGGTGATGATGCGGGCGACTTGTTGAGATAAACACATTGTGCCCAACGAGCGGGTACATTCCAAGCGGCGGGCAGAACATAAGGCTTGTGTATGAGTCCGAGGTTAAGATTTCATGAAGAGTCGCTGGAGTAAGTCCAACTTGGTCCTGGCGGGCTGGAAGCGAAGTGAGGTCGTATCGAGAAGGATGCGGTAGAGAAGATGCAGTTTGACGATATTGGCTTGTCGCGCGGCTCGGGCGGCGGACTTCCAGCCGAGGGATTCTGCTTGTTCGGAGATCTGTTTGAGCAGGGTGATCTCCTCTTCAAATCGCAATAAAGACCTGGTGTAAGTCTCGGAGGCGTTTTCGCCGTGACGTCGATAGCGGTAAGCGGTTTCGGGGAGGCCGATGAGCGTTTTGCCCTGGAACAGCAGGCGTGTGGTGAATTCGAGGTCCTGGACCATCTGCCAGGTATCGTCGAAGCGGGTACCATCGAGCAGGGATTTGCGGTAACACAGGGCAGGGCAGAAGATGAAATTACCGCGGGCAAGGCGTCGGACGGCTTGTTCGCCTTGCAATGTCGCGTAGGGCTTGAAAGAGGGGCGTAACAGGCCTTTGATCGAATCGGGGAGCGAAAAGACTGGTTTTCCCTGGGCGTTCACGACTTCCGCGCGACAGAAGAACGCGGCGGCGTCCGGGTGTTGTTCTGCTGCTTTCTGCATGGTCTCGACGTAATGGGGAGAGAGTTCATCGTCGGCGTGGAGGATCGTCACCAAGTCGTTCTGAGACAGATCCAGGCAGCGGTTCCAGTTGCCCACCATCCCGAGGGGATTCGCTGAGATGGCGTATAGCAGACGTGGATCATGATAGGAGGCGACCAGTTGCTCGGCGCCTGGTTCGACACAGCCGTCGTCGGAAACGATCAACTGCCAACGCGACGAGGTCTGTCGGCGCACGCTGTCGATGGCCAGGCGCAGGTAATCGAGGCGGCGATAATAGGGAATCGCAAGCGTGAGCATGCAGGTCACAGTACCGTATGACGGGCGGAAAACATAGAGATCGTCGAGTGACTCGCGAAGGAGGATTAGCAGGAGTAAGATCGACTGTGAACGATTTGTGAAGAGAGAGCGAGCGAGAGACAGTATGCGGAACTGGCGGTTTATTAAAGCACTGGGTTACGCTGTCGAAGGAGTGAGCTATGCAATCCGCACGCAGCCGAACATGCGGTTTCACGTCTTTGCTGCGGTGGTCGTGCTGATCATTGGCGGGGTGTTGCTGAGGACCCCCGTGGAGTGGGCGTTGATTATTTTGGCGATCGGATTCGTGTGGGTGACGGAACTGCTCAATACGTCGATAGAGGCGATGGTGGATCTGTTGTCGCCGGAGATTCGGGAGCGGGCGAAGGTTGCGAAGGATGTGGCTGCGGGTGCGGTGCTGGTGGCTTCGATGGTGGCAGTGGGGGTGGGAGGGGTGGTGTTTGGGGCGAGGTTGGGGGGAGTGTTTGAATTTGTTGTTGAGCGAACGAGGGGGTTTTGAAGCAATTCCAAGAGTGGTCCAGCCGTTCATGGCTGGATTGGCGAAGCCAACAAGATGCGAGCGCCATCCGCTACCAAATAGCAATCCGGTTCGTTTGCGATAGAACGCGTATGGTGACGTGTCTTGTCGCTACGCGACCCAGCCGTGAACGGCTGGGCCACCCGGGAATGTGCCTGGACAGGTTATGCGAATGTTGATTGGAGGGACTTCAGGATGCTGTCGAGGAGGGATTGCATGTAGTCGCTGGTAAGGGTTTGTTGGCGGTCGCGGAAGCGGAGTTGCAGGGTGACGCTCTTTTTGCCTTCGGGGATCGGGCTGCCTTCGTAGACATCGATCAGCGACAGGCTTTCGCAGACGGGGGCGAAGCCGGTGGAGGTTGTTGCGGAGACCGCCTTACTGAAGGCTTCAATCGTCGCGGCTTTGATGGCGCTGAAATTGACGCTGGCGGGGACGGTGATGGAAAGGTCTTTTTCAAGAATCTGCGACTTGGGCATTCCGTTGAATTTATGGGACTGACCGCTCTTCAATTCGAGTAGCAGGTTGAGGTCGAGTTCGAAGCCGTAGATGGGGAACTTGAGGCGTTCGTCGAGTTGGACCTGCCGTCGGTCGACCAGTCCGATGTAGCCGAGGACTTGGTGCCCCAGCGCAATGCGAGCCGATTGACCGGGGACGAAGCCGGCGGGGAGTGGTTGTTCGAGGAAGTCGGGCTGCAGTTTCAATTGGGCACCGAAGAGGGACTGCAGGAAGCCTTTGACGGCGAGGAAGTCGACGGGATGGTGTTTGGCGATCCATTCGCCGCCGACGAGTTCATCGCCCCAGATCCCGCCGAGGGACCAGGATTCGACGGGGGTATTGCCGTCGAGTCCCATGACGCGGTCGAGTTCGAAGAAGCGGTAGTTCTGCCCGTTGCGACGGTAGTTGCGTTCGGCGACGGCGAGGAGGGATGGGATCAGTGATTGTCGGACGGTGCTCATATCCGCGCGGATTGGGTTGCGGACGACGGCGGGACTGCAGTTCAGGCGAGTGAACTGCGAGGCGACGGAGGCATCTACGAGCGGCGGTGTGCGGCATTCGAGGAAGCCATTGGCCGTCATGAAGGCGGCGAGCTGGGATCGCAGCGCATCGAGCGGAGCCTGACCGCCACGGTTCAAGCTGCCTGACAGCGAGACGTTGGGGATGCTGTCGTAGCCGATGAGTCGGGCGAGGTCTTCGATGAGGACGACGTCCTGATTGCAGTCGACGCGCCAGGTGGGGACACTGACCTGCAGGGATTGGTCGACTTTGTAGCCGAGTTTGGTCAGTTCAGTTTGGACGGTTGGCGGGTCGAGCTTAATGCCGAGGTAGGAGTTGACTCGTTCCAGTTTGAGCGGGATAACGCGTGGCTCGACGGTCTTGGGATAGGCGGAGCTTGGTGAGCCGTTTGCTGTGCCGCCCGTTAGTTCGCTGATCAACGCGACGGCGCGGTGGAAAGCTGCAGTCAGAATGCTGTTGGGGTCGGTGCCGCGTTCGTAGCGGTAGGAGGAATCGGACGAGATGCCGAGTCCACGCGCGGTCTTGCGGATCGTCACCGAATCGAAACAGGCGGCTTCGAGGAAGACGCTGGTTGTTTGTGTCGTCGTTTGGGTTGGCTTGCCGCCCATGATGCCGGCGAGGGCGACCGGTTTGGTTTTATCGGCGATGACGAGGGGAAGGGTTTCCAGTTTGATGTCGTCGGCGACGAGGGTCGTGCCGTTGAGAAGTTCGAGGGATTCGCCCTTCTTCATGTTCCGGACGATCATCTCGGGGCCGTCGAGGGTCTTGGCGTCGAAGGCGTGGAGAGGCTGGCCGTACTCGAGCAGAACGAAGTTGGTGATGTCGACAACGTTGTTGATTGGTCGCAGTCCGGCAGCGTAGAGGCGGGTCTGCAGCCAGTAGGGTGATGGGCCGACTTTGACGTTGTCGATGCGCTGGCCGACGTAACGGGTGCAGCGGGTTTGTTCTTCGATGCGGACAGGGACCGGGCCTTGAACATCGTTCGCGTGTGGCCAGTCGAATGAGGAGGGAACCTTCACCTGCAGCCCGAGGATGGCGGCGACTTCGCGCGCGATTCCGATGTAACCGAGGCAGTCGGGGCGGTTGGGCAGGACGGAGAGATCGACGAGCTGCTGGTCGATCGTCGTGACACTCGCTAGGCTTTTTCCGATGAGTGATTCGTCGGTGGTTGTGAACATCCCTTCTTTCGAGACGACGCCCAACTCCCACCACGGGCAGATCATGCCATTGGACTCGATGCCTCGGATCTTTGCGGACGTGATTTCTTTGCCTTCGGGGAGTCTGGTTCCGACTAGGGCAACTGGCACGCCTTTGCCTGCTTCGACTGGGAAGCCATCCGTGCAGACGATGCTGTCAATATGGCCGGGTTTGGTTTCGACGAGGCAGTGGAAGAGCCCGGTTGCTCCTTCGACGGGTTTCACTTCGCGGACAAACCCAATGACGATCGGCTTGAGGGCCGTCTTGAGATCGATCGTGTCCTCAATCTCCAGCCCCGCGCGGATGAAGGCCGCACGGAGATCCTCCAGAGAGGGAGTCGGGCTGAGGTAGTCGAGAAGCCAGGCGGTGTTGATGAGCATGGGGAGGATCGTAATTGGTAATTAGTAATTAGTAATTGGCCAGACGGCAGAATTGGTCATCGATCCTCAGTCTGGGGATCGGCTAATTACCAATTACTAATTACGAAGCTGTGAATAGGGAGAAAACAAGAAAGCTCGGCACACGGCATCAACCGCGCGTCGCACTAGAACTGCCGCAGGAATTCTTCTTCGTTGTCGTAGAGGTGGCGGATGTCGTCGATGCCGTAGCGGATCATGGCCATGCGGTCGATGCCCAGGCCGAATGCAAAGCCCTGCCACTCCATCGGGTCGAGGCCTGCATTCTGGAGGACTTCAGGACGCATCATGCCAGAGCCGAGGATTTCCAGCCAGCGGCCTTTGAACCAGACGTCGACCTCCGCGGATGGGGTCGTGAAGGGGAAGAAGCTGGGGCGGAACTGGAGTTTGGCGTCTTCTCCGAACAGGCCGCGGGCGAGTTCGTGGAGAGTCCATTTAAGGTCGGCGAAACTCAGCGACTTGTCGATCGCGAAGACATCGAGCTGGTGGAAGATCGGGAAGTGGGACGCGTCGATCTGATCGCAGCGGTAGCAGCGACCTGCCGTCATCATCCGGAGTGGAGGCGGGCCGTACTTCTTGATGGCGTGCATCTGGAAGGCGGTCGTGTGCGTCCGCATGACATGGCCGGAGGTCGTGTAGAACGTATCGTGCATGTCGCGGGCGGGGTGCCATGCGGGGGTGTTGAGCGAATCGAAGTTGTAGAACTCGGTTTCGATCTCGGGGTAATCGTCGTAATGATAGCCGAGGCCTGCGAGGATCCCTTTGACGAGATCGAGCGTCTGCATGATCGGGTGACGAGCCCCGGCGGGAGGGGCGAATCCCGGGAGGGACACGTCAATGCGAGACTTCTTGAGTTCAGCATCGATTGCCGCCTGCTGAAGGGAGCGCTCAGCGTCGTCGAGGGCGGCTTCCAAGGTCGATTTGGCGTCATTGATCTGCTGGCCGAAGGCTTTGCGCTCATCGGGGCTGAGATCCTTGAGGTTCTTCATGAGGGCGGTGATTTCGCCCTTTTTCCCCAGGTATTTGACCCGGATGGCTTCGACAGCCTTCAGATCGCCAGCGGCAGCCATCTCGGACTGCGCCTGGGTATTGATACGTGAAATTTCATCGACGGAACTGGTCATTCAGCGTTTCCAGACAGCAAACAGTGATCGCGATCAAGTCGACACCGTGCAACGGCCGGGGTTCGACGTCAACGCATACGGGTTCGTATTAACGGATTTTCGCTGTCTAGTAAAGGAAAGCCCGAAGCCGATCAGTCGTTCTTCCGGCGGGATCGGCATAATCGATAACGCTGGCAGGCTCAGCAGAATTGGAATGTCTGGTCACGTTGAGGACAGTGTGAGGCGTTTTCTCCACAAACCGTTACCGACATTCCCGGTCGGTCTCATTTAGCAGGCTAATGTTGAGTGAAGATTCGCAGAGCCGTCTTTGACGGTCGCGCCCGATCGTATTTTGATCAATCGTCCTTTCCTACACTGAAACAACAGCCATGGTGTCAGCCGTCGCGAAAGATCCCAACTCAAAGATCGTTGCCCTGAGCGACTTGATTGTTGGCCGTACGACGACATTCCCGATTTTCGACGACAGCGGCGTGCTGCTGCTCGCTGAGGGGATGGTCGTGACCAGCGAAATCAAATTGAATCTGCGTCAGCGCGGCTCGAATCGCGTTGTCATCCATACGGACGATGTCGGGCGGCTGACGATGAAGGGGAAGCAGTCGAGCAGCGCGACACCTCTGTTTTCTTTCGATAGCGAGATCACGTCGCGTCTGGATGCGTTGATCGATTCCGGTCTGATGACGGTCAAAAATACCGGTCCTGCGGTCAAAGGAGACGTCGTTTTCTTGGGACGCAAAGGCTATGACAAAGAACAACGGGCACGACTGCTTGATGCGCATGATAGAAACGGTGCAGCCCTGTCCGACATGATGGGTGACGCGTTGAAAGGGAACAAATCGGACGGATCTGTCGTCGCGGCGATGGCAACCAGTTATCTCAAAGAGATGTGTGCGGACATCGATAATACTCTGACTTCGACGATCGACCGCTTCGGGGAGAATGATCTGGCCAGCCGGTCGCTGGAAGTCGCGCTGCTGGCGATGGCGATCGGGATCGAAATGAATCTGGATGCTGATTGCATCAAGGAAATCGGCATCGCCGGCCTTGTCCACGACTGGGGGATGATGAAGGTTCCGGCGGATTATTTGAATTCATCTCGCAAACTCAACGACATCGAGCGTCTGGAAATTAAGAAGCACCCGATCTATTCACTGGAAATGCTGCAGACGGTTTCGTCGTTGCCGCGGGTGATTTCGGTGGTGGCTTATCAGGTTCATGAATGCTTCAACGGGAGCGGATATCCGCGTGGTCGAAACGGCACGAGCATTCACATGTTTGCGAGAATTCTGAAGGTTGCTGATGCTTATTGTGCTTTGACGATGATGCGTCCATTCCGTCCGCCGGTGGCTCGATATGGTGCGATGGAATGTCTGATCCACCAGGCGAGAGCACGCAGCACGGATCCTGATGTCGTGCGGGCGCTCTTGAAGGTCGTGTCATTATTCCCGATCGGCAGTTACATCGCCCTCAGCGATGGGAGCGTTGCCAGGGTTTTGCGACGCAACAAGGAAGATTATTCGAGGCCGATTGTGCTTCGTATTGAAGACTCTCAAGGTCAGCCTGTCGACGAATCAGCAGAGGAAAACATCATCGACCTTGCGAACTGCGATTTGACGGTCGTCCAGGCGCTGCCTGCTCCAGGGACAACGGAAGTGTTGCTGTCCCCGGAACTGCAGTCGTTTCATATCAGCTGATACCCGTGAACCTTCCTTAGAAGCCGTTACATCAGCGGTTCACTTGCAAATCGACTCCATTCCCTGTGTGCCACGGCTGCTATCCAGTGGTGCGACTCCGCTTTTTGAGAAGTCGCGATGCTTTCGATTACTTCTGAGTCAATGGTGACTTTACTCGTCAATGACGTTGAGAATCCTCACCTTCCTGTTTGACCGGCGATCACGGGGACGTGATAATACTGTTAGTCTCATTAATCTCACTTTGGCTCGAGGTGCAGGATGATCACCGTTCGCCGCTTTGGTTTTGTTCTGCTTGGTGCTGCGCTGCTGGTGGGTACGCTGGGTCAACTGGCCTCTGCGCAGTCTCGACGCGGTGGTTCCAACTGGTCCTTGCATTCCCGTGGATTTGGTTACGGCGAAGGAACTCGCTATCACAACCGCTCGATCAACGTCCCAAGTTATGGGTATGGGGGTTATGGCGGGTATGGATACGGTGGCTATGGGGGCGGTTGGGGTGGATATCCTTACTACCCGCCTTATTCTGTCGGGTATGGTGGAGCAGCCGTCTATTTCCCGTATGGAACGCCGGTCTCTCCGTACTACGGTTACACGGGATATCCCTACGATCCGAGCATCAACTACAACACCTGGCAGTACAATAACTACCAGCCACCTTTGCATCCGAATCTGCAGGAATACCAGGCTCAACAGGAGTTTCTCAAGAATAACGATCCGTCATTGCAGCCATCCAAGCCGATGCTGCCGTCGAGTCAGCACAATCGGGATGAAGCAGCCAACCTTGTCGCACAAGGCAAGGCGCTTATGGGTCTACAGCAGTTCCAGCGTTCCTTGGCGAAGTTCAAGCTCGCGATTCAGAATGCACCGGAGCTTCCCGAGCCTTACTTCTGCATGGCTGCCAATTATCTGGCGATCAATAATGGCGATAAAGCAATTGAAATGATTCAGCGTGGGCTGACTCAGGATCCCTACTGGCCATTTTCGAATCCTACGTTGTCTCAGTTTTATGGGGCAGAGAATATTGCGCTGGTTGAGCAGATCAAAACCCGTGTCGTGGAATGGACTCATGATAATGTCCGGGATGCCGACCGTCTGTTTCTGCTGGGAGTCGTCCTGATTTTCGAACAGGACTTTGCCAACAGTCGAACCCTGCTGCAAACAGCCCAAGCTGTCAATTTCAATCAAGCCAATCCTCAGATTGCCACGTTGATTCAAAGCATTGACAGTGTCTCGCCTGTTGGTCAGGCAGCTGGTAATCCAGTGCAGTCGCAGGTGCTCGTGCCGAACTCTCAGATTCCGAATGCGGCCTCGCAGGCTGTCGTTCCACAGAACATGAACTTGGGGCCAGTCGGGAAGTTTCCGGATGCAACGGGAACGAGTGCGACGACCAACACAACGCCCGTCCCGCCGACGCCGTTTGTGCCGGTTCCGTCCAAGCCATCGACGGTGCCTGCTCCCATTCCGTTTTCGGAGGGTACGAGTCCGCCTGCTGACAGCCCGACACCCGATTCGTTGATCCCACCGCTGCCGATTACTTCGGACAATGGCTGATTTGCCTAACTGTCTGGCTGATGGGGTGATCCGTCGATTGACACTTCGCGACGGTTTGGTTTAACGTCGTATTCACACTTCGTTAATACCTCACTCCTGCCGGCCAATTCTCCATGCAGTCTTCTCCAACATCGCGGGATTTGAATGCAGATCGCGTGTTGGTCATTCTGTGTACTTACAACGAAGCACAGAATATTCGGCTGATGATTGAAGCGATTCACGAGGAAGTTCCGCATGCAGATATCCTCGTCGTGGAGGACAATTCGCCCGATGGGACCGGCCAGATTGTGGATGAGTTGACACTGACATTGCCTTTTTTGAAGGTGATGCATCGAGCTGGAAAGCTAGGTTTGGGAACGGCGACCCGTGCTGGTCTTTGGCAGGCTGTTGAGGAAGACTACACCTTCGCGGTCGTTCTGGATGCGGATTTCAGCCATCATCCGGCTTACATGCCCTCTTTGATCGACGCGATGGATCGGGCCGATGTGGCTGTCGGGTCTCGGTATGTCGAGGGTGGGGGAGTGGTTGGGTGGTCCTGGAAGCGGCATGCGATGAGCCGGCTGATTAACTTTTGGGCCCGTCTGATGCTGGGGCTGTCCACGCTGGACAATAGTGGAAGCTACCGCTGTTATCGTGTCAGCCTGCTCAGGAATATTGACTTTAGTCGTTTCAGAGCAAAAGGTTATGCAATTCAGGAAGAGCTGATGTATCGCTGTCGGGTGGCGGGTGCGCGGTTTGTGGAAGTCCCGATCGTGTTCGAGGACCGAGTTCGGGGGGCTTCGAAGATCACCAGCCAGGAGGGTTATACTGCGGTTTATCTGATGTTGAATTTCGGGCTGAAACGCCTGTTTGGTATTCAGCCTTAGCACAGTTGCGATCTTGGCAACCAAATTGTCGCGGGACGGCTTTTTGGCATGAAAATGACAAAGGTTCGCGCTGCGAATCACAATTTTCTGCAAATCGCCAAATTCCCATAAGTGACCGTAAGGATTAAGGTTGTCGACGTTGAAGGCTTACCGTATCATCAACTTGACCTGATCCTGCCCAGCGAGTTGGAAACTGAGAAGCTCGCAGGTTTCAGGATGGTTACCGTATCCTTTCCACGTGTGAACTTGCTTCTCATGCAACTGACCGATTTGATGCTCATTTGCCTTTGGGCGACCTTCGTATTCGGCACCGGAAGTGTCCGACTCTTATCCCATTGGCCGCTGCACTTTGCGACACATCAAACGACGCAGAATGGATTCCCCAAGTTCGTTTTCTGTCTCTGCCTTAAAAATCTTCTCCTTAAGGAGACTTGTTTTGGAATCTCCCGATACCCTCTCACCACCAACATCCAATTCTCAATCCCCCGAGTTTACAGAACTCAAAGAGGTTGATTCAGGAAGCTGGATTGCGCAACACCTGGAACGCTCTGGCTCTGTGTCAGTCAAATTCCGCGACCGTTTCCCGTATGGAGTCAACTGGCCGACGACTCTCTTCATTGGCTTGATGCACGTCGGTGCGATTGCGGCCATTTTCTTCTTCTCGTGGCAGGGCCTGGCTGTCTGTCTGGCGATGCACTTTGTCACTGCCTGTCTGGGAATTACGCTCGGCTATCACCGCCTGTTGACTCACGGTAGTTTCTCTTGCAGCAAGCCGATGAAGTATTTCTTCTCGCTGTGTGGCATGATGGCTGTCGAAGGGAGCCCGCTTTACTGGGTTTCGACGCACCGCAAGCACCATGCTCACTCGGACAAAGAAGATGATCCACACTCTCCCACTCACGGTTTCTGGTGGGCCCACATTCTGTGGCTGCAACCACGTCAGCCAAACGATGTCTTCATGGCACAGATGAAACGCTGGGCTCCGGACCTGATGAAGGATCCTGTTCAACGCTTCTTCCACAGCTACTTCGGGTTTGTCCCACTGTTTCAGGCGATTGGTCTGTTCGCGCTGGGTTACTACCTCGTCGGCACTGGTGGCGTGTACTACGGTCTCTCGATGCTGCTTTGGGGCATGTGCGTCCGAGTCGTCGCCTGCTATCACAGTACCTGGTTCGTCAACTCTGCGACTCACGTCTGGGGTTACCGTAACTACACCACGACCGATTACTCTCGCAACAACTGGTGGGTTGCTCTCCTGAGCTACGGCGAAGGCTGGCACAACAACCACCATGCTCACCAACGCCTGGCCCGTCACGGTCACCGCTGGTGGGAACTCGACGTCACTTACGCTGTCATCTGGACCCTCAAGAAAACGGGACTGGCCTGGCAGGTTCAGGACACACTTCCCAAACGTGGTTAATTCGCGTTTGATAAAATAAAAATGAAAACGCCGCGAGTTGCAGAACTCGCGGCGTTTTCTTGTTTGCTGTCGTGGGCGAACTTTCGTGTTGCGAAACCTGAGCTAAGAGTTGGACGTGTGCCACGGCTGTGTCAGCCGTGGAGGTGGACGTTCAATGCGCAATCGCACGGCTGGCACAGCCGTGGCACACAGGGAATCGCGTCGATTTGCTGGTGGGAAGATGCAACGCGGGACAGCGGCTCGGACGGAGCCTCGCCCTCCCAATGAATTAGACGTCGATGATGGTCAGGCCGGTTTGTGGGGTGCCGCCGGTGACGATGACTTCGAAGTTGTTGGTCAGGTAGACGTCGACCTCGCTGCGGAAGCCCATGTTTTGCTCCGGGAGGTAGATGCCTGGTTCGATGGTGAACATCGTGCCGGGGATCAATGAGCGACTGTCGGACGTTTCGATATCGTCGATGTGGGCGCCGTTGCCGTGCCCTTCCTGGCCGAGACTGTGACCGGTGCGGTGGGTGAAGAAGTCGCCATAGCCGGCGTCAGTGATGACCTTCCGGCAGGCGCGGTCGACCGCGGCGCCGGTGACGGTTTCTTTCTTCCCGGCGGCTTGTTTGACGAGGTTCAACGCAGCGTCGCGGCCGTCGATGACGATTTTGAAGATCTCGTCATATTTTGGATTGTGGTCCTTGCCGATGACGCAGGTTCTGGTCAGGTCGCTGTAGATCGAGCCCGGTTTTTTGAGCTTGGCCCAGAGGTCGACCAGGAGGAGATCCCCTTTGCGGATCTTGGTGTTGGCTCCGGTGCCGGTCGCGTAGTGTGGCAGCCCGGCGTTGGCGTTGACGCCGACGATGGCATCGTGATCCCAGAAGAGGTCGTGTTTGCGGAACTGGTTGTTGATGACATTCAGGACATCCTTTTCGTCGACTTCCCCTTTGGCTTTGATCTGATCGGCGAGGAAGGCCCAGACGAGTTCGAAGGCTTCTTCGGTGTACTTCGAGACTTCCAAGTGACCCGCCCATTGATCGGGTGACAGGACGGCTTCGAATAACTGAATCAAGTCGCCTGAGGAGACGACGGTCACGCCGAAGGATCGGATGAGTTCAACGGTCCCTGCGTCCACTTTGCTGACATAAGGAATCGCATTCATGGGAGAGTATTCCATGGCGATTTCACGGGAAGTGACCAGTGCTTCCTGGATGAAGGCTTCGAGCTGCTGCCATGCGAGATAGACGAATTTTTTGCCAGGGAGGTGATCGAGGGCGGTCGATTCGATCTTATGCACGATTTTGACTGGTTCGCCGTGGGCGGGGACGAAATAGAAAAACCGTCGAGTTGAGTGCTGGCCGACGGGGAATTGTAGGATGCGTGTTGCGAGAGGGTTCTGGCCGCGGAAGTCGTAGAACAACCAGCCATCAAGGCCTGCGTCGGTGAGAGCTTTTTGAATCGCGTTGAGATCGAACATCGTGATATACTTCCTTGTCGGACTGATGGCATGAGCGAAGCGTTCAAAATAGCTGGGGAAATGGGTTTGGTCTAGGGCTGCGAAACGATGATCTCTGCACAGAAAGTCTATGCGATGTTGGGAAACGAAACTCTGTGGGGAGCTGCGCAGAGAGTTCACCAGATTTTGACAGAGGCTGGTATTCCCTATGCCATTTGCGGCGGGGTCGCAACATGTTTGCATGGCTATCAACGGAACACGACTGATGTCGATATTGTTGTTGCCAAAGGCAACGCCGAAAACATCAAGAAACTTTTTGCTGATCAGGGGATCGCGTGGCAGGAATCGACAAGCGAATTTCTTACGTCCGATGGCATCGCTGTCCAGTTTTTGCTGTCGTCAGAGAAAGCAGGAAAAGGTCAATCGATCCTGATCGCTGACCCTTCCGATCCTCGGTTTGTCGAAGAGATCGAAGGATTAAGTGTTCTCAAACTCTCGAAACTCATCGAGATGAAACTCGCTTCCGGAGCGGGAAGCATGCGACGGACACACAAAGACTTCGCGGATGTTGTTGAGCTGATCGTCGCGAACAAACTGGAGAAATCGTTTGCGAGATATCTGCATAAGACGGTTCGTGAGACGTTTAAGCAGCTTGTTGATGCGGCGCGGAGTGAGTAGGTCACGTCGCGGCAGTAGCTGACGTGGGAATGGACGTTCTACGCGCGATCGCACGGCTGACACAGCCGTGGCACACAGGTAAGATAGCGACTCGTTGTGATTATGGGGATGCGCGATGATG
>SXPC01000154.1 GCA_005778225.1 Planctomyces sp.
GGCAACACCGTTGCGGATGCGGGTGAGCATATCGGCGATTGGGTCGGTCATCATGGGACAGGAATCCTCGGAACCATCGAAGGGCCCGCGATGCGGACCAGTGTGTCTACAGTGCTAAATTAAATGCTTTATAGGGACTATTTCAGCTTAACGTCTTTTCGGAACGGCATTCCGAACTTCGTCAGCAGCAGGCGAGACTCGCCATTGTCACGGCCACTGGTGACGATGGTAATGTTCAAACCCTGCGTATACTTGGCGACGTCAGCATTGATTTCCGGGAAAACCATCTGCTCTGTCAGGCCGAAGCTATAGTTGCCGTTGCCGTCGAAGGAGTTTGGATTGATACCGCGGAAGTCGCGGACTCGTGGAAGAGCCAGAGTGATCAGGCGATCCAGGAATTCATACATCCGTTGACCGCGAAGAGTCACGCGGCATCCAACTTCAAGATTCTCACGCAGCTTGAAACCGGCGACTGCTTTCTTCGAGCGGGTGATCTGAGGCTTTTGACCTGCGATCTGCCCCATATGCTCGACAGCCTCTTCCAGACGCTTGCGGTCCTGGAGAGACTTACCCAGTCCCATGCTGATGATGATTTTCTCGAGCTTGGGAATGGCGTGAGGATTCTCGCGACCGAGCTCTTTTTTGAGTTCGGGCAGGATCGTCTTGTTGTATTGTTCGCGAAGTCTAGCCATGATCGGCCTCTAAAATCCTGGTCGCTGAATGTCGTCGAAAGAATAAGCTCGCTGCGGAACTACTTGCTCTGAGCGTATTTGGTCTTGGCTGGGCTGACGATTCCTGCGGATTTGCTGCACTTCTTACAGAAGCGTTCTTTGCTTCCGTCAGCTGTGAAGCGATATCCTAGGCGTGTTGGCTTCGAACAACCCTCACAGTAGAACATGACGTTCGAGCTGTGAATGGGCTTTTCAAGCTGCAAGCGACCACCGGCAGGGCTCTTTGGATGGCCTTTGCGGACGTGCTTGAAAACAACATTAACGCCTTCCACGAGAACCTTTTCACCCTTTGCGAGGACTTCGAGGACACGTTTGGGAGTATTGCTGGCGTCATCGCCTGAGACGACGACGATCGAGTCACCTTTTTTGATCTTCATGGAACTACACGACCTCGCTGGCCAGAGAGACAATCTTCATGAATCGTTTTTCACGCAGCTCACGGGCAACAGCACCGAAGATACGAGTACCGCGTGGGTTACCGTCTTTGTCGATCAGAACAATCGCATTCTTATCGAAGCGGACGTAACTGCCATCAGCACGGCGCGATTTCTTTTTGGTACGAACGATGACGGCCCGGGCAACAGAGCCTTTTTTGACGTTGCTGCCAGGAATCGTCTTTTGAATTGAGACGACAATAATGTCGGCGATGCTGGCACAGCGGCGACGAGTACCGCCGAGGACGCGGATACAACGAGCAGTCTTTGCACCCGTGTTATCTGCGACATCGAGAATGGTTTGCATGTAAATCATGTGTCAATCCCCGCTCCGGCGATGCTGGTCGATTACTCGTGAGGCCAGCCGATTTGGTCTATTGTCTGGTATCTTGATAAAGAAAAATAGTCGAAACTACTCAGGAGCCTGTTCGGATCCTTCGACTGCTTTCACGTAAACATTCTCAGCAGCACTGGCAGCCTGGACAACGCGGACAAGAGCCCAGCGCTTCGTCTTTGACATTGGACGAGATTCTTCAATCTCGACTTTGTCGCCCAGTTTAGAAACATTCTCTTCGTCGTGGACGTGACAGACAGTTCGTCGTGAGACGATCTTGCCGTACATTGGGTGAGCAAACCGTCGATCGACTTCAACGCGTCGAGTCTTGTTCATCTTGTCGCTGGCGACGGTGCCGATCAGTTTCTTTTTCATAAGTCAGGCTACTGTGAGAGTCTTAAGCTGTGAGTGGCTGGAACTGTCAATATCCGAGGCTGTGCCGAAGTGGTTAGGCCGAGATTACTTGGTGGCAGCGAGAGCACGCTCACGCTGAATCGTGTTGATGCGTGCAATGTTGCGACGAAGCTTACGCATTTCACTGGGGGCAGACTTTTTCTCGGCTGCACTTTGGAAACGCAGGTTGAACAACTCGCGCTGACTCTCAGTCAACGTCAGGGAGAGCTGCTCGTCGCTGAGTTCACGGATCTCTTTGGTTTTGGACATGGTCACGGTTCCGACAGGTCAATTCCGGTTTGAATCGCTATTGGTGATAGCGGATATAATAGTGATGTTACTCAGTAATAAAAGGGACCGAGAGCGGTCCCTTCGTTGAGTACTCAGGAAAATGTCGATCGGGATGATTACATGCCCGGTTGACGATTCACCATTCGTGTCTTGATCGGCAGTTTGTGGCTGACGCGTGCGAAACAGGCCATGGCCGCATCTTTGGATGCACCAGCGATCTCGAAGAGCATCGCACCTGGCTTGATGACGGCAACCCAGCGATCGACTTCCCCCTTACCTTTACCCATCCGTGTTTCGAGTGGACGAGAGGTGATAGGTTTATGTGGGAAGATACGAATGTAGAGCTTTCCCTCACCGCGGATGTACTGATTAGCAGCAATCCGGCAGGCTTCGATCGTTTTTCCGGTAATGTGACCCGGCTCAAGAGCTTGAAGGCCCCAGTCGCCATAGGCAATGCGATTGCCCCGAGTCGCGTTACCTCTTATGCGACCTCTTTGGCTTTTTCGATACTTGACCCGCTTTGGCATCAGAGCCATCGCTGCTCTCCTCGTCTTTGTAGTTACCGTGATCGATCCAAACTTTGACACCAATGATACCCATCGTCGTCAATGAACTGGCAAAGCCATAGTCCACGTGACGCTGCAGGGTCGAGAGCGGAATCGATCCGCGAATGATCTTTTCCTGGCGAGACATTTCGGCCCCACCGAGTCGGCCAGACAGCAGGATTTTCACCCCAGCTGCACCGGCTTCCATGACTTGCTCTGCTGCCTTCTTGATGGCCCGTCGGAAGCTGCCGCGCTTCTCGAGTTGCTGGGCGATATCTTCGGCAACAAGTTTCGCACTGTGGAATGGATTCGACAGCTCGACAATCTTGAGTTCCATGCGTCGGCCGGTCAGTACTTCAAGCTCACCTTTGAGCTTGTCGACTTCCTGACCCTTACGACCAATGATCAGACCAGGACGAGCCGTGTGCAGGTGCACGTTGACGTGGTCACGAGTCCGTTCAATGATGACCTGTGAGATGCCAGCGAACTTGTATTTGTTCTTGACAAACGTACGGATCTTGATGTCTTCCATCAGCAGTTGGCCGAACTCCCGTTTAGGGGCGTACCAACGACTGCGCCAGTCTTCAACGATTCCGACTCGAAATCCGGTAGGTCGTGTCTTCTGACCCATGAGTTATCTCTCTATTGAGGGTTTCACAGGCGACGAGCCTGTGGACATCCTTTATTGTGCATCGGGAGCGTCAACGGTCACCTGAATGTGAGCGAAACGACGCTTGATCATGTATCCCATCCCGCGATAACCAGGTCGCATGCGTTTAAACATAGGACCGCCGTCAGCACGGGCGTCTTTGATTTTCAACGAGTTAACGTTGCGTGCACCGCGATCTTCAGCGTTGGCAACGGCGCTCTTGAGGACCTTCTCCAGCATCTTCGCACCACGGTTGGGTGTGAAACGAAGCTGGTTCAGACCATCCTGAACAGTCATGCCAGTGATGATTTTGGTGAAAGGACGAACCTTTGTTGCCGAAATTCTGGCAAATCGGTGGGTCGCTTTGATCTCAGCCATCTGAGGAGAACCTTGATTACGCTTGTGTAACTGTGTTTTGGTCTGATCGGGTCTGACGGATGGCACAGACGAAAGTCTCTATGCTCGTCATCACGTTCCGCCGAAGGCAACGGAGGAAACTATCTCTTACCTTTAGAACCGTGACCTCGGAAGGTCCGTGTCGGAGAGAACTCACCGAGCTTGTGACCGACCATGTCTTCTGTGACATAGACGCTGACGTGAGCCCGGCCGTTGTGGACCATGAACGTATAACCGATGAACTCTGGAGAGATCGTCGAGTTACGCGCCCAGGTCTTGATTGGTTCGCGACGGCCGTCGGACTCCTGCTTGCCGATTTTCTTCAGCAGCTTGACGTCGACGTAGGGGCCTTTTTTCAGTGAGCGCGACATGCGCTGATTCCTTCAATCGAGACGAAAACGATATGTATCCGTGAATTAGTTAACTCAGACGTCAGATCTTCAGCTGACCGTAACGTCGAGAAACGCGACGTCGAACGATGGCCTTCGAAGATGCCTTGCGACGCTTACGGGTGTGACCACCTTTGGCGAGCTTACCAGTTGGTGAGCAAGGGTGACGACCACCGGCGTTACGACCTTCACCACCACCCATCGGGTGATCGATCGGGTTCATGGTTGTACCGCGAACGTGTGGGCGAATCCCCATCCATCGCATACGACCAGCTTTGCCGTAGTTAACGTTGATAAAGTCGATGTTTCCAACCTGACCGATCGTCGCACGACCGGCAGAGGGAACGCGACGAACTTCGCCTGATGGGAGGGTGATTTGTGCCCAGTGACCTTCAGTGGCGTTCAAAGTCGCGTAGGTACCAGCTCCGCGGCACATTTGACCGCCGCGACCTGGTTGCATTTCGATATTGTGAATCTGAGTTCCGGGAGGAATGTGGCTCAGCGGAAGACAGTTACCAAGAACTGGCTCGGCTTTGGCACCGTTTTGGATCTTGTCGCCGGCCTTCAGGTTGAGAGGAGCGAGGATGTAAGCCTTCTCGCCGTCTGCATATTGAAGGAGGGCAATGTGACAGTTGCGGTTTGGATCGTATTCGATACCCAGAACAACTGCCTGGACGTCATCTTTACGACGCTTGAAGTCGATCATGCGATAGAGCTTACGAAACCCACCGCCGCGGTGACGTGACGTAATCTTACCTTGATTGTTACGACCACCCGTGCGGGTGATACGGACAGTCAATGCTTTTTCTGGGCGTTTCTTCTTGTCCGTAATCTCAGCGAAATCCAGAACAGACGCTCCGCGTCGTCCAGGTGAGGTCGGTTTGTAGAATCGAAGTCCCATGATGATCTATCCAGGTCGAAGTCGTGAATTGTGCGAACGTACTCGAAGGGGAGGTGTCAGATCCTGACAGTGTCAGATCTTAGAAGAAGGAAATGCTGTCATCTGAGTGCAGAGTGACAATGGCCTTCTTCCAGTTCTTCGTCACACCCTTGGTGAGCTTGAAACGACGAGTCTTGCCGACACGGTTCTGTGTGTTGACAGCGACCACTTTGACGTTCCACATGGCCTGGACCGCATCTTTGATCTGGGTCTTGTCGGCTTGTTGGTGAACTTCAAAGGTCTATGCGTTGCGAGATTCAGAAAGGTGAGTCGTCTTCTCGGTGATGATAGGACGAATCAGGACCTGGTGTGGAGCCAGGTTCAGACCCTTTGGTTTCGTCTCGGTTTGTTCTGGAGTCGCCATAACTTGTTTCCAAATCTTGCGAAAGCCAACGTGGCTTGCGTTAAAATCAGAGGCTCCCACTTCGGAAAATGGGAGCCGCGTATTGTGATGCCAGACGCTGGAAAATACAACCTACTGGAGGCCGATTTCCCGAAATGTCCAGGCGAGTTTTCAGCTTTTTTGACTTAGGCCGTTGGTTGTGGCTTTGAAATCGGCTTGCGAAGTAGATCAAGAGCCGATTTGGTCACAACGAAGATCTTCTGGTGGAGAAGATCGTAGGCGTTCAGGTCAGAAGCCGGTGAGACCTGCAGACCTTCGATGTTACGAGCAGACTTCCAGAGAATTGGATTGTGCTCTGCGATCGCCAGAAGAGTCTTCTTGCCATCGATCTTCAGGGCGGTCAGGACATTGGCGATTGCCTTTGTCTTCGGCTCAGCGACCTGAAGGTCATCGAGGACGCGAACTTCATTGTCCTGGAACTTGCTCAGCAGCGCCATGCGAGTGGCGAGACGAACGGCCTTCTTAGGAAGGCGGTAGCTCCAGTCGCGTGGCATTGAGTTAAAGGCACGTCCGCCGCCTCGTCGGATAGGAGAACGCTTCGAGCCTGCTCGGGCGTTACCAGTCCCTTTTTGACGGAACAGCTTCTTGGTCGAGCCAACAACCATGCCCCGAGACTTGGTCTGGACTGTCCCTTGACGCTTGTTGGATTCGTACATGACGACGACGTCGTGCAGAAGCTGACGGTTGATGCCGCTGGCGAGTTCTGCTGGATCGAATTCGTAGGTGCCGACTTCGGCGCCGCTCATGTTGTGGATCGGAAGGCTGATCATGATTGGACTCGTTCAAAATAAGGCGCCGCTCTGACGTCGCCATGATGAGACCGCGTGAGTCTGAAATGTCTTAGTCGAATTTGGTCTTAGTCGAACTTATTGGTGTGGCGGATGACGATGTACTGACCAGCTGGGCCCGGGATCGAACCCTTAACCAGCAGCAGGTTGTTTTCGAGATCGACCTTGACCACCTTGAGATTGCGGATCGTCGTACGGGTGTTGCCGTACTGACCAGACATCTTCGTGCCCTTGAAGACCTTCGATGGATCCGAACGCTGACCAGTTGAGCCGCCGCTACGGTGAACCTTTTTGGTACCGTGTGCTGCGCCCAGACCGGAGAAATTGTGTCGCTTCATGACCCCGGTGTAACCGCGGCCTTTGCTGGTTCCAATCACGTCGACGGCTTTGACTTCAGCGAAGTGGTTGACGTCGAGCTTTTGGCCGACCGTCAGTCCATGTTCTTCGCCTTCCGTGCGGAACTCGCGAATAAAATATTGTGGCTCAACGCCAGCTTTGGCATCGAGTGTCCTGCCGCCTTGTTCGAGGCGCTTCTTGCGTTTACTCTCGATATCGGCAACTTGACCTCGGTCTGCCTTGGTTGCCAGGCGACGTGGTTTGTCGCCGAAGCCGATTTGAACGGCTTCGTATCCGTCGCGGTCCTTGGTACGGACCGTCAGGACGGGGCAAGGGCCTGCCTGGATGACCGTCACAGGGACGATCTCTCCTGCTTCGTTATAGACCTGAGTCATGCCGACTTTTTTACCTAACAAACCGACTGGCATCGGACTCACCTTTGTTCGAAATGCGAGAGGAATCTCGCCGGACGCAAACTGGACAGTGACTGTTTCGCTGTCCGTTATGTTAAAGAAGGTGGGCCAAGGCCCACCCTATCAGTGACTTCGTTGATCTGCCTGAGCAGGAACAGCGAAGCGTTAACTAGATCAAGCGTTGGCTTTGATCTTGATGTCGACCCCGGCTGGGAGCGACAGTTTGTTCAGAGCGTCGATCGTCTTGCCTGTTGGCTGAATGATGTCGACGAGTCGCTTGTGGGTTCGGATTTCGAACTGCTCGCGAGATTTCTTGTCGATGTGCGGAGATCGCAGAACGGTGTAGCGTTCAATGCGTGTCGGCAGCGGAATTGGCCCGTGGACAATGGCGCCAGTTCGCTTAGCCGTATCAACGATGTCGGCAGCCGATTGATCCAGCACGCTGTGATCATAGGCTTCCATCCGGATACGAATTTTTTCACCTGCGCCTGCCACGTGTGACTCTCCAACCAACCAGTAGAAATCAGACTTATATGAGACGAATTTGAAGTTGCGTGAACCACGTACTTCGCTTGAAGGTCAGTGTTGTCGTCAAGAGAGAGCCGTTGGCTTTATCCTGAGTCGACACTGAAGTCGACATTTTTCCCGCAATCGTTCCGACAGGGGGCTCAACGACGAGCAATAACCGGCTCGTTGAGCTGCCGAAGGTCGCGAGACCTCGGACAGTGAGGATCGTGTTTCAGACCCTATGCAAATCCCGTAGTTCTCTAAGGCGGAAAAAAGTCAGATTTTAGAAACGCCTTTATTGATTGTCAACGAACCGGGTTGCGTCGTTCGTTGAGATTTGCAAGGAAATGACGAGTTTTGCACCAACATATGAAGATTGGACGGCCCTAACCAGAATTCTTCCGACTAGAACATCATCTTCTCCTGGACATCAGGTGGTGCGAGATCGTACTTGAGTGGCTCCATGGAATACGACGCGCGTCCCTGCGATAAACTGCGAACCTGGGTCGAGTAGCCAAACATCTTCGCCAGCGGGACCTCTGCGTCCAGAACAGTGAGGTGGCCTCGCTGCTCCTGGCCGGTGATTGAGGCGCGTCGGGACTGGAGGTCGGCCTGAATGTTCCCGATAAACTCTTCTGGTGAAACGACTTCCAGCTTCATGACTGGCTCCATAAGTGCCATGTCAGCCTTGTTGAATGCTTCCATGACAGCCTGAGCCGTCGCGGCAGAAAGAGCCAGTTCGGTTGATTCGCCTTGCTTATAATCGACGTCAACCAGTGTCACTTTGACATTCATCAGCGGGTAACCCAGGAGGCCACCGCGCTGGGTGCTCATGCGGATGGAGTCATCCAGAGGTTTGCGAAGCTCCTTCGGAAGGGCGTCGGGCTTGAGCTGCGAAACGATCGTGACGGGCTGCTCGCCGGTAAATGGTTCGATTTTGACGGTGATCTGGAAATACTGCGTATCATCGCCCGTGCGACGCTCGAAGGTCCCTGTCGCGGTGACAGCTTTTTTCACCGTCTCGCGGTAGCTGACGCGCGGCTTGTGCACGCGGACCTTCAGGTTGAAGTCTCGTTTGATTCGGTTGCTGATGACCTCTAAGTGAAGTTCGCCCATCCCAGAGATGATCGTCTGCCCGGTGTTTTCGTCAGTCTTGATGCTGAAGGTGGGATCCTGAC
>SXPC01000155.1 GCA_005778225.1 Planctomyces sp.
GCTGCGAATTGCTGCAGCCAAAAAACCGCGAGTCGTAGTCGTCTTTTTATGTGCTTGCACTGGCCCGTGGTTTAGCGTGAGCGCAATACTCGGTATGTGGCCTTTTTCATGCTGTGCAACTCACGACGAGATGTTCATCGCCCGTATCCCATCAGGAGATCGACATGCTCACCCGACGTGAATTCCTCCCGCTCGCCGCTGGTTCCACTCTGCTGACGGCTTCGACACTGCTCGCTGCCGATGCTGGCCCTGGCTCGGTCATGCCGACAATCGGCAAAGTGACTGATACCCCACTTCCGACCAATGGCATGGTCACAAGCGGTCACTATGTTCCGCCTTACCGGTTTGGACTTGGTGGAGTCGCGGCAGGAAATGGGTTTGCAGCCATGTCCGATGAGGCTGCAGAGACGCTGATGGAAGCCTCCTGGGCAGCCGGTGTCCGTTACTTCGATACGTCTCCCTGGTACGGACTGGGTCTGAGCGAGCGACGTTTTGGGCGCTTCCTGCATAACCACAAGCCACAAGACTATGTCATCTCCACCAAAGTCGGCCGCATTCTGAAGGCGACCAAGACTCCTCCGAAAGCCCTCTGGCAGGAGCCGTCACCCTTTTCCTACACATACGATTACACTGCAGAAGGAACGCGTCGTTCGATTGAAGACAGTCTGCAGCGTCTTGGTGTCTCCCAGATCGACATCGTCTTTATTCACGATCTCTCGCCTGACAACGACGACATGAAAGAGCGCTGGACCGAATATTTCGACATCGCTCAAAAAGGCGCGATGCCGGAACTGACCCGCATGCGCGAAGAAGGGATCATCAAAGCCTGGGGGTTCGGAGTGAACCGTCCAGAACCCGCGCTGCGCGCCGTCGAAGTGGCTGATCCCGATCTCTTCCTTCTGGCTTGCCAGTATTCGTTGATCGATCACGAGCAGGCCGTCGAGAAAACATTCCCCGTTCTCGAGAAGAAGGGGGTCTCTGTCGTCGTTGGTGCCCCTCTCGTCGCTGGCTATCTCGCAGGACGTGATCGCTACTTATATAGCGGAACGATTCCCGATGGCGCTGCACAAAAGCGAGAAAAGCTGACCAAAGTCGCGACCGACTTCGGCATCGACTTGCGAACGGCGTCACTTCAATTCGCAGCCGCATCCAAGATCGTCTCTGCCATCATTCCCGGCGCCCGCACCGCAGAGCAGGTCAAAGCCAATGTCGATTCGATGAAGGTCATGATTCCGACAGGCTTCTGGGATGAACTCCGCAAACAAGGCCTGATTTCGAAATCTGCGACAACCTCCGATGCCACGAGCTGAAGGGCCCAAATTCCGTTTTACAGAACAAGAGGCTCTCACCAGCATGTGATGAGCCCGTGCTGCGGAATGCTCCCTATTCCCACGAACCGCGCGAAATGGTGAATGCTCGCGCGGTTGGTGTGAAAACCGTTGTGAAGTGTCTTACTTCTTGTTTGGTGTCATTGGCTTTTCTGGCTCGTACTTGATCCGTTTGTCGCCAAACATGAAGTGCGGCTCATCGACACGTTTGCCTTTGGGAGGCTCAAGTTCGCGGACCCAAATGTTGCGAAAGCGAACCGGGTCGCTGTGATACTGGAGGACGAGCGGCAGTTTGTCAGGATGAGCGACATAATGCGGAACAGCATCCGCATAGACGGTCTTGCCTTTCAGGGCATACTGAGCGATGACACAAACGCCATTGATGATCACGGTCACATACGCAGGCTTCTTCAACTCGCCTTGCATATCAAACTCAGGTGCGTTGAAGATGACATCGTATTCATTCCATTCCCCTGGCTTGCGCATCGGGTCAGCCATGGGGGGAATCTGCTTGTAGACGGAACCTGCCTGCCCGTTCGGGTAGGTTTCGTTCTCAAACATATCGAGCACCTGAATCTCATAGCGACCATCCATCAAGTAGATTCCGCTATTCCCTTTGCCCTGGCCTTTGTCATTGTCTTCCGGCGGAGCAGAGTATTCGATGTGAAGCTGAATCGAACCAAACGCCTGCTTGGTTTTAACATCGTGCTTGGCGGCGACGACATAACCGTCTTTGAGGATCCAGTCCTGCCCTCCTTCGAAGGCGTCCATGTTCTTGCCATCAAAGAGCACGATGGCGTCAGACGGAGCTGTTGAATTCGTATTGCCCGGGACAACCTTGGGGGGAACTTCCCATTCAATGCCATCCTGATAGACGGCCATTTGTGCCTGAATCGAGCCATTCAGCACAACAAGAACGACAGCCACGGCCAACGTGCGGAAGAGAATCATTTTGAAACCTTGACCTCAATTCGAGGAAACGGAAGACGCTGGGCAAGGCAACGACCCTGCCACAACCATCGATTAGAACTTATGCAATCTATCGTTGCGAATGCTGGCTCACAGAGCAAGTGTCAGTCCATGGTTGTTGCAGTCGATGCCAGTAAGCAGGGCTCAATTCGTGGCATTATTAACGCTAATTAACGAATGATTGAGGTGTTGAAAGATACTTCAAATCAAGTTGTCTGGTCGCTTTAACTTCGACCTGAGCGACCGCAGCGCACGAATCGAATTCAATGTGACCTGTCTGCAATCTATTTATTTGACACCACTCCGCTGATTCATAGCCGTAACGACCCAAACAACGATGAGAGCACCGAGGATCGACAGGATCCATCCGGACCCCTCCAGCAGCGGACGATTCGGTGCACCAGAAACTGCCCAGCTGATCGCGCCACCAACCAGCGACCCTGCAATTCCTAGTGCAATAGTGCTTCCAAACCCCATCGGTTGGCGACCGGGATAGACAGCGCGGGCAATCGCTCCAACGATCAGCCCAAACAGAATCCAGACGAAAATGGCGACGATTGTATCCATGGCAAGCTTTCTTGTTGAATGTGAAATGGTTCCAAACCGCTAGGCTCGCAAATTCTGAACCGGATTCAAACTGGGTGGCTGAGAATCATTTCTGTGAACACTCACTAAAGGGCATCTCTCGCGACGTCTTCTGGCACGTCTCTTGCTTTCTTTGTTTTCTCCTTAAAGCAGTAGAAACATTTTCTGCTCAATTTCAAGAAACGGTCTCTACTGAAAGTAAACGTCATGAAAGCTCTATGTTGGCACGGTACTGGCGATGTACGCGTTGATAATGTCCCTGATCCAAAAATTGAGCATCCGCGAGATGCGATCATTAAGATCACAGCCAGCGGAATCTGCGGCTCAGATCTGCACCTGGTCAACGGATTCATGCCTACCATGAAAGCTGGGGACATTCTCGGACACGAGCCAATGGGCGTTGTCGTCGAACTCGGCAGTGCAGTGACCAACTTGAAAGTGGGCGACCGGGTTGTTGTGCCTTTTACGATCTCCTGCGGAAGCTGTTATTTCTGTGAAAAGCAGTTGTTCTCACTTTGCGACGCGTCGAACCCCAATGCCGAAATGGCGCGGAAACAGATGGGACATTCCCCTGCGGGTCTGTTTGGATTCTCGCATATGTTGGGTGGTTTTCCCGGGGGACAGGCCGAGTATCTTCGCGTTCCGTTCGCTGATGTGGGGCCACTGATAATTGAATCCGACTTGCCAGATGAAATGGTTCTGTTTCTTTCAGATATTTTCCCGACCGGTTACATGGCCGCGGAAAACTGCGGCATCGAACCGGGCGATACAGTCGCCGTTTGGGGTTGTGGCCCCGTCGCTCAGTTTGCCATTCAAAGTGCATGGCTGTTGGGTGCAGAGCGAGTTATCGCGATCGACCAAGTCCCTGAGCGACTCCGCTTGGCGGAGACGAGCGGAAAAGCTGAGACGATCAACTTTGACAAGCAGAATGTTTATGAACGTCTGATGGAACTCACCAATGGACGTGGCCCGGACCGCTGCATTGACGCAGTCGGCTGCGAGGCCCACGCGGCTTCAGACGTCGCGGCTGTCGTGGATAAGGCCAAAGAAAAAGTCATGCTTCAGGGAGACAGGACCTATGTTCTGCAAGAAGCGATTCGCAGTTGCCGCAAAGGGGGAACGATTTCGGTTCCAGGTGCTTATGTCGGATCATCAGATACGATTCCCATGGGTGCGTTTATGAATAAGGGGTTGACTATGAAAGCTGGTCAGACTCACATGCAACGCTACATGAAGCCATTGCTTGAAAAGATCGAGGCGGGACTCATCGATCCGTCCTTCGTCATTACTCACCGTGTCCCCCTTACGGATGCGCCAGAAGCCTATAAAAACTTCCGCGACAAGAAAGATGGCTGCATCAAAGTTGTCTTAAAGCCATAATTTCTCCGCCAAAACAATCGAGGAGATCGAAATGCAAGATCGTGAATCTCAAATGCTGGGATTAGCTGAAGCTTGGTCACAAAAGTTCAACATCCCGCTCACCACGATGAGGGAACGACTTCAGAATTCACCGTTTGTCGAAACTCGCGCGGAAGAACAAGCTCCGCCCGCCCCAGCATACATGGAAAACGACGTCCGCCGTGTCTGTGCGGATCTGATATCGGAGGATTCGAACTCGACTAATGAGTCTTGATCCAATCAGACTGATCGAAATCCGTTCGAGAGTATGATTCGCTTTCGCAACCCTGCCCAACCAGTCTTTCATGCCATGCGCACGACGATCTATTCTGACTGCCGAATCATCAGTCGCTGTGCCGCGTCACGGAAGTGGTATTCTAAATTTAACTTCGATTGAAGGTATCGAGTACGCATATCCTCAAAGAATACCGCTGTTAGTTTTGGCTTCTAACATGCCATTGAAATCATCAATCCTGCTTAGAATCTTTTCACATCGCTGATCTGCTATCTGAGAGCGATCGAGCCGACTTTTGCGGTCTCCCGTGCCTCATCGTGGAAACTACGGTTTCATGGACTGACGAAACCGTGGAAAACCGATGTCTCTCAATGAAATTTCACGCTTCTGAGTGATTGAGGCGCATCGGTTGCCTTTGGCCTTCCCTGTCGATCGATGGCGATCGTTGTTCGTTACAGTCCTGGCAGGGAATCACCTTCATGAACGCTGGACGCATTCCAGGAATGATCTGTCTGCTTGTCCTTATGACGAGCACGATGATCGCGTCGGGGCAGGACGTGATCGACTTTCTGGATATTGAGAAGGACAAACTCAAGCTTGGGTTTATCAAACTGACAGATTGTGCGCCGGTTGTGATCGCGAAGGAAAAAGGGTTCTTCGCGGACGAGGGATTGCAGGTCGAGGTCGTTGCACAGCCGAATTGGAAGACGCTGCTGGACAACGTCATCAGCGGAAATCTTGATGGCGCGCATATGCTGTCGGGACAGCCGATCGCTGCGACGATCGGATATGGCACGAAAGCACACATCGTCACCGCTTACACGATGGATGTGAATGGAAATGGGATCACGGTTTCGAATTCTGTGTGGCGGGAAATGCAGAAGTCGTCGCCGGAGTTGAATTCTCCGAAACCGGTGCATCCGATTTCTGCGTCGGCTTTGCAAACAGTCGTCGATGAAAAACTGGCCTTCGGTGAAAAACTGCAAATGGCGATGGTTTTTCCAACGTCGACACACAATTACCAGCTGCGTTACTGGCTGGCAGCCGGGGGAATTCATCCTGGCATGTACACGGAAGCAGACCCGGCTGGTGGGCGCGTTGATGCGATGGTGGAACTTTCAGTGACTCCGCCGCCGATGATGCCTGCGACTTTAGAAGCAGGAAATATTCAAGGGTATTGCGTCGGCGAACCCTGGAATCAGCAGGCCGTTGCCAAGGGGATCGGAGTGCCGGTCGCGACCAATTATGATGTCTGGAAAAACTGTCCCGAGAAAGTTTTTGGGGTCTCGAAGGCGTGGGCAGACAAGAATCCGCATACGCACATCGCAGTCATCAAAGCCTTGATCCGCGCGGGACGATGGCTGGATGAGACGGACTCGAAAGGGAACCTCATCAATCGACAGGAAGCGGCGAGAATTCTATCTCGTTCAAACTATGTCGGGGCTGACTATGACGTGATTCGAAATTCGATGACCGGCTACTTCTACTTCCAGCGGACCGACAAGCGAGAGATGCCGGATTTCAATGTCTTTTACAAGTATCACTCGAGCTATCCATGGTACAGCGATGGCATCTGGTTTCTGACTCAGATGCGACGATGGGGGCAGATCTCCAAGCCCATGCCAGCCAAATGGTACGACGACACGGTGCGCGAGATCTACAAGCCAGATGTTTATCTGACCGCAGCCAAGATGCTGCTCGATGAAGGCAAGATTGAAAAGGAAGAAATTCCCTGGACGTCCGATGGTTATAAGCCTGTGACGACTGATTTTATTGACGGGATTTCTTACGACGCTCGCGATCCGATCGGCTATCTGAATTCTCACATCATCGGCAATAAAGATCCGTAGTAATCGCGATTGCAACCTCCCGAAATTCATCCGACTCCCATGAGGGTTCCCGTGAAATACAGTTTACTCAAGATCATCCATGTGACAGGACTGACGTTCCTGGAGCCGATTGTCCGACTCTGCTACGGCGAGGAACCCGCGCTGCAGTTAAAGAAGATCGGACGATTCATTGTTGTGCCGGTTGTTGCAGTCCTGGTGTTTGTGGGGATCTGGAACTGGGGTGGTCCGCAGCTGAAGACCAAGTCGGGTGAAGTTCCTACTCCGGGTGTTGTCGCGGAGGCGTTTCGTGGCGTTTTCCAGTTCTTTGTTCGCGAGAACACCAAAGAGGACGACTACATCCTCACTGGAGAAACCCGACAGGCAGAACTTGTTCGTGTTGAACAACGTCTGAATGATCTGGCCGCGTTGAAGCAATCAGCAGACGCGCGTGTTGCAGAATTAGAAATCGGCCGCGATGAGTTTCTGGCCAAGACTGTTGGCCCCGTGCAGAAGGAACTGAATGATCTTAGTGAAGAGCAGACCTCTCAGGAAAAGGCGATGCTCGACGCGATCAAACAAACGGCGGCAGGGATTACTGAAAAGAGTTCCACAACCGACCGTGAAGCATTGATCGCTGCGATGGTGAAATACAACGGACTCAAGAAAGTGAACAACGAGAAACTGAAGAGGATTCAGGAAAAGCTCACGAACATTTCGTCAGTGAAGTATCAGCCCTATCTGGACGCGCTGAAGCAGCAGACAAATGTCGTGGAAGAGATCATCTTCCTCGAGAAGCGGAAAGAGCTTTTAACTGTCGGGAATCGCGAATCCAAGGTGGCGCAAAGCGAGGCGGACCTGGAACGTCTGAAGTCTGAGTTTGCAACCGCGACAGGGGCACAGACTCTTGGCCTGGCCAATCGCATCGTCAAGACGGAAGAACGACTGCAGACCATGGAAAAATCTGCATATGCAAAACCATGGACTCTCCCGCTTCAAACGCTTCGCAGTCTGGCATGTGTCTTCACCGGATTTGTCCTCGCAACGATGATCGCTGTGCCGATCGGGATTCTCTGTGGGTTGAGCAGTACGTTCATGGCGGCTGTGACTCCGTTTATCGCGATGTTCAAACCCGTTTCACCAATCGTCTGGTTGCCGATTGCCTTGATCATCGTCGGTGGCCTGATTCCCGATCCAGACAATCATTGGCTGCTGCATGTGCTGGAACATTTGCCGCTCATCGGCTGGATGAAGATCAATCCTGCGTTCATCGCGTCTGCGGTGACAGTCGCGCTTTGTTCGTTGTGGCCGACGCTGGTGAATACGGCGCTTGGTGTCGCCTCGATCGACAAGGACCACATGAACGTCGCCCGCGTCCTCAGACTCGGATTCACTCGACGTCTGGTGAGTATTGTCATTCCTTCGGCCATGCCGCTGATTTTTGCCGGGATGCGAATTTCGCTGGGAGTTGGCTGGATGGTGTTGATCGCCGCCGAGTTGCTGGCCTCGAGTGAAGGGATTGGGAAATTCGTCTGGGATATGTTCAACAATGGCTCCTCTGCCACGTTTGCCCAGATGTTTGTCGTGGTGTTCGTGGTCGGAGTGATTGGGTTCCTGCTGGACCGGATCATGATCATTCTGCAGCGACTCGTCAGCTTTGATGGAGCACCGGCTGCAATCTGATTCACTGTCTCAGCAAGCGATTTTCCTTCTTTCAGTATGACGGAATGACAACATGGCCTTTCTGGAAATGAACGATGTCTCAATCGTCTTCGGACATGGCAGTGAGCGTCATGTCGTGCTCAAAGATTTAAATCTGTCCGTGCGCAAGAACGAGTTCGTTGCGGTGATCGGATTCTCTGGAAGTGGCAAGAGTACTCTGATGTAACTGATGGCTGGTCTGCAAAGACCGACTCGAGGTCAGATCACATTGCATGGAGACCCTGTCCGCGAACCTGGCCCAAAGCTGGGAATTGTCTTTCAGAATTACTCACTGCTGCCATGGTTGACGGTCTCAGGAAACATCGAAATCGCTGTTCGACAAGTCTTTCCCAGGATGCATGGCGATGAAAAAGTTGCCTATATCCAGCGCTATATCAATCTTGTGAGCCTGACGGGATCTGAGCACAAAAAGCCACACGAACTGTCTGGTGGAATGCGACAGCGTCTTTCACTGGCGAGAACTCTGTCAATGCAGCCAGAAATCCTGCTGCTGGATGAACCGCTCAGCGCCCTGGATGCGTTAACGCGAGCCAATCTTCAAGACGAAATTGTTCGCCTATGGGAGCAGGATCAGCGGACGGTCGTGATGATCACCAATGATGTCGATGAGGCAGTCCTGATGGCCGATCGGATCGTCACGCTGACCCAGGGACCGACGGCGACTTTTGGGGAAGAGTTTATCGTCGAGCTGCCTCGCCCGCGTGATCGGACGACTCTCAACTTCAATGAAGACTTCAAACGACTTCGTAATGAAGTGACACGTTACATGTCTCACATGGGAGAAGAAAAGCGTCGGACTCGCGTCGAGTTACTGACACCACTGCCTGACATCTCGCCCGTTGCATGGGATTCACGACGACGTCGCGTTGTCACCGAGGAAGTTGTCGTTGCCAGCTAGTCTTTTTGATCTTCAGGCGGTTCACGATAGGAAATCATCATGTTGTCTCTTTCCGAAAAACGATACGTTGAGATTCACAACGTCACGAAGGCGTATCCGAATCCGCGCGGGGAAGATGTCGTTGTGGTTGACGGGTTCAATCTGATCATGCCCAAGGGAGAGTTCGTCAGCATTATTGGACATAGCGGTTGTGGAAAATCGACGGTTCTCACCATGGTTGCGGGGCTGAACTCCATCACATCGGGAGGAGTGGTGGTCGATGGTCGAGAAATCAGCGAGGCTGGTCCTGACCGGGCGGTTGTCTTTCAGTCGCCATGCTTACTCCCCTGGATGACGGCTTTTGAGAATGTCTTACTGGGTGTGAAAAATGTCTACCCGCATGCGACAAAGCAGCAGCGAGCGGACATCGTTTCCCACTACCTGCAACTGGTCGGGCTAGGTGACTCGATGCATCGTTATCCACGAGAGCTGTCTGGAGGAATGCAGCAGCGAGTCGGCATCGCGCGGGCTCTGGCATTGAGACCGAAGATGCTGCTGTTGGACGAGCCGTTTGGAAGACTCGATTCACTGACCCGGATGGAACTTCAGGACGTCATTCTCGAAATTCTCGCCGAAGAGCAGATCACGACGATGCTGGTGACGCATGACGTGGACGAAGCGATCTACATGTCTGATCGCATCGTCATGATGACGAATGGTCCTCGCGCTCGAGTGGGAGAAATTCTCGCGATCCCGATTCCTCGGATACGAAAACGCGATGAAGTTCTGGAGCATCCAGATTACTACCGTTACCGAGGGCATTTGATTTCGTTTCTGGAAGGACGGGCTCACTCACATCCAGGACGCAAGCGGACGCCAGAGTACGAAGACACATGCCATGCCGTCGCCAGCTATGAAGACACAAGCCACGACATCCCGATCCATTTCGAGACAGGCATAGCAACTTGCGATCTGATTTCTTCTGGTACACATGCTGGAAACGAATAACGTGACAGGGACAACTCTCAATCCGATTTTGCCTGCTTCGTCGTCTGAGACAGCGGAGTTTGAGATCACGCGCCACGGGATCGCGACCGTGGTGGATGATCACGCCACTTCGGAGATTGGTGCCCACAGTGATCTGCTTGGTCTCCTCCTCAGCCAGCAGAAAAGTCTGTCAGCCGTGGAGATGTTCTCCTATTTGTATGACGAGCCGTGTCTGCTGCCGCCGTCTCAGGATCGCTATTACAAGACACTGCTGCCTACGACAAAGCCAGGGTTGAATCAACAATATGCTTTTCAGGTGAACCTGGATCGCTGTTCTGGTTGCAAGGCCTGTGTGGCTGCCTGTCATACGTTGAATGGCCTGGAAGAATCAGAGACTTGGCGTGATGTGGGAGTCTTGCATCAGAAAGAGGCCGAGCAGTCATTCCTGCAGCACGTCACCTCGGCCTGTCATCACTGCATCGACCCGGCGTGTCTGAAAGGCTGTCCAACGAATGCCTATGAGAAGGATCCGTTGACGGGCATTGTTTATCACCTGGATGATCAGTGCTTTGGCTGTCAGTATTGCACGCTCGCCTGCCCCTATGGCGTTCCCAAGTATAGCGACAGCAAGGGGATTGTCCGTAAATGCGACATGTGTCGACAAAGACTCGCCGTGAATGAGGCCCCCGCCTGCGTGCAAGCCTGTCCCCATGAGGCCATCTCCATTTCAGTGGTTGATGTGGATGACATCCTGGCGGATGCGGCGTCCAACGTGTTTCTGCCGCGAACACACGATGCTTCCTACACCAAGCCAACGACGCGTTACCTGTCGAAAAAACCTCTGCCCCGTGATCTGACAACGGGAGACGACGATGACATTCAACCCGAGCATGCGCACTTGCCGTTGATCTTGATGCTGGTGCTGATGCAGGCGTCGCTGGGAGGATACCTGGCTGCGACGGGTCTCTGTTTTGTTGGCGGGTTTGAGTTTTCACAGGTGTCGATAATAGGCCTGCTCATCCTTTCGTTTCTACTGGGACAGGCGGGACTCGTCGCGGCGACGTTGCACTTAGGACGCCCGCTGTATGCGTTTCGAGGCATTCTTGGAATACGTCACTCCTGGCTATCACGCGAAGCGGTCGCGTTTGGCGGATACGCGGTATTCACCGGACTGGCGGCGTTTTTGGCGGGGTATCAGACAATCGAAGCCTCTGTCGAGTCTTTGCTGCCAGGAGTCGCGTCGCTGTTGACCGGCTCTTTTCTACGAACCGGGCTGCTTGGATCGTTGCTAGGATCAGTGACCTTTGGAATCCTCGGGACATTCTGCTCAGTGATGGTTTACGTGTTCACGCAACGGTCGTTGTGGAGTTTTCATCGGACGAATATGAGGTTCTTTGGAACGGCTGTCGTGACAGGACTTTCGCTGGTGTTGACGATTCTCGTCAGTGAGCCAGAGTTGAGCTCGATTGCTGTCCGCGTCATATCGCTTCTTCTGATGATACTAGCTGGTTCCAAGATCCTTGGCGAATTCGCTCTTCTCTGGCACCTGAAGGATGCTCAGCTCACGGATGACAAGAAGACATCCTTGTTGTTGACAGGTGCACTTCGCTCGACCGTTGTGTTTCGGATTGCGTGCGGAGTGATCGGAGGGATCGTGTTCCCCACGTTGATTGGGATGGGTGTCGGCTCTGTCCCGATATCACTTCTGACTGGAGTGGCCGTGGTTGGATGTCTATTCGTGATCGCGGGAGAATTGGCAGAACGGACTCTCTTCTTTCAAGCGGTGATTGCCCCCAGAATGCCGGGAGGGATGCGATGAGTCAGGTCGTTGAACCAACAAAACCAACCTCGCCTTTTGAAGATGCCCTCCGACTTGTGCATGCTGCCAGCGGCAGTTTGACCCGCGAACTGTTACTGCAAGCGGGAGGACACGGACTTGGTCAAGTCCCGGACTCGCTTCGGCCGACTGCGACGACAACCATGGTCTGCGGGTTCTGTTCGACGGGCTGTGGCTTGAAAGTTCATCTTGGTGACGGAGGTGCCATCGGCCTGTCGCCAACAACAGAGTATCCGGTCAACCTCGGAATGGCGTGTCCCAAGGGCTGGGAGGCGCTGGAAGTCACCAAGGCCTCTGATCGCGCGACCCATCCCCTGATGAGAAACTCCTTCGGAGAATTGAGACCGGTTGAGTGGGACACAGCGCTCGAAGCATTTTGTCGGAACTTCAAACGTATTCAGCAAAAGTACGGAAACGAGTCGGTTGCCTTCATCAGTACAGGGCAGATTCCGACAGAGGAAATGGTGTTCCTCGGATCGCTGGCCAAATTTGGCATGGGGATCGTCCACGGAGATGGTAACACTCGTCAGTGCATGGCGACGGCGGCGACAGCCTATAAACAGAGCTTTGGCTTCGATGCTCCCCCTTTCACGTATGACGATTTTGAGCAATCGGACCTTCTGATTTTCGTCGGCGCCAATCCTTGCATCGCGCACCCAATTCTCTGGGAACGTGTGATGAGAAATCGACGTGGTGCGGAAATCGTTGTCATCGATCCTCGAACCACGGAAACCGCTATGCAGGCTCATCGTCATCTGGCGATTCAGCCCAAATCGGATCTCGTGTTGTTCTACGGACTGGCGAACCTGTTGATCCAAAATGACTGGATTGATCGTGAGTTCATCAACGCCTCGACCACTGGATTTGACGAGTTTGCCAGTTTCGTCAGTGACTATCCTCTCGAACGGGTCGTGGAGCAGACAGGTCTCAAGTGTTCGCAGATCGTTGAACTGGCAGAGCAGATTCACCAGCGATCTCGCGTTTCGTTCTGGTGGACGATGGGAGTCAATCAGAGCTACGAAGGAACACGGGTTGCCCAGAGTCTGATCAATCTGTCGCTGATGACGGGCAATATCGGTCGACCAGGAACGGGGGCGAATTCGATTACCGGCCAATGCAACGCGATGGGGTCCCGAATCTTCAGCAATACGACCGGCTTGCTCGGCGGTCACGATTTTACCTCTGCTGGTGATCGCGAGAAAATTGCGACACTGCTCGGAATCAATGTCGAACGAATTCCTGATCGGAACAGCTGGGCGTATCACGAGATTATCGACGGTATCGAAACCGGGCACATCAAAGGGCTGTGGGTGATTGCAACAAACCCCGCTCACTCCTGGATCAACCAAAATCGCTTCAAAAGGCTGCGGGACAAACTCGAATACCTGGTTGTGCAAGACATGTATTCGACGACCGAAACCGCGCAGATGGCGGATCTGGTCCTGCCCGCCGCCGGTTGGGGAGAGAAAGAGGGGACGTTCATCAATTCGGAGCGTCGTCTGGGGGTGATCAAGAAAGTCCAGGCTGCTCCGGGTCAGGCGATCGCAGATTTCTCGATCTTTCGCCTGATCAGTGAATATTGGGGCTGTGGCGAAATGTTTCGTGGATGGACATCGCCTGACAAAGTGTTTGAGGTCATGAAGAGGATCTCGGCGGGACAACCATGCGATCTGAGCGGGATCGTGAACTACAAGATGATTGATGAGCAGGGAGGAATTCAATGGCCCTGCCTGCCATCAGAAAGTCCGCCTGACAAAGAGCGTCGCTTGTTTGAGGATGGCCGCTTTTATCATGCCGACGGCCGGGCA